>CAMTWE010000135.1:0-2849 GCA_947085395.1 uncultured Bacteroidota bacterium
AAAGATTAACCCTTCGACAAGTTCAGGATTGAAGATTGAAAAATTCTACAATTTTTGATACATCACATAATGTTTTCCAACATATTGCAATTCAAATTCATCGCCTATGGTTTGAAAACCTAAATTCTGATAAAAATTTAACGCAATTATTCTAGCATTGAACCAAAGTACCTCTGCAGATTTATCTTTAACAAACGTAATAATTGATTGCACCAAAATACTGCCATAACCTTTGCCTTGATATTCGGTTAAAGTAGCCATCCCTCTTAATTGATATTGATTTTCGGCAAATAAAGCGTGTGATGATTTTAAAACGGTAGCTACCGACACTAATTTATCATCTACAAAAAATCCGAAATGAGTGGTATTTTCATCAAAATCTCCTGGAAACTCAAACGGCAACGGAATTCCTTTGCGCAAAACTTCTTTCCTAATTTCAAAAGTATCTGTTGGTTTTATGATTTTAACTGACATATTATTGGTTGTATCTTTACTAAAATTACTACAAAGATGAAGAATCTTACCATAAGAATAAACGAAAAATTAAAGATTTTTTCCCTATTATCACTTTGTAAAAAATTACAAAAAAATCTAAATTTTTACTATAATTTTATTTGCAGGTTCTTTATACATTAGTATATTTGCCTTCTTTTGCGAGAGTAGCTCAGTTGGTAGAGCTCCAGCCTTCCAAGCTGGTTGTCGCGAGTTCGAGCCTCGTCTCTCGCTCTAAAATCCTAAACTTTTTGTTTGGGATTTTTTTTATTGATGTAAATGGCGAGAAGTTTATCCCGAAAGTGAAACTGAGGGAAGCCTCGTCTCTCGCTCTAAAATCCTAAACTTTTTGTTTGGGATTTTTTTTTGATGGTAATTGGTCTCTAGTATCTGATATTATGCTTTAAGCTTTACAACTTTAAACATTAAACTTTAAACATTAAACTTTCAACTTTTAAACATTCAATAAAAAATTATTTCAGCTCAAAACTGACATTTATTTTTGCAGCAACTACCATTTCTCCAACCGCAATAGTTTCTGAACCAGAAGAACTGATAGCATCAGCCATCATCATTTTTGTATTATAAATAGGGTAAGTAGCAGCACTAATTTCTGATATTTGAATTGCTTTACCAATGGTCTGACCCAATTCTCCTACATATTCCAATGCTTTGGTTTTAGCATTTTGAATGGCTAATTTTCTGGCATCGGATTGGTGTTTTTCAATAGCTGTAGCGGCAAATTGAATTCCGTCTATTCTGTTAATTCCACTTTCTAACAAACCCTGAATCAAGTTTTCATATTTAGACAAATCTTTCAACACAATATCAATAGATTGATTGGCAATAAAATCATATTCTTTGGTGTTGTAATCATAAACTTTATTCAAATTTAGGTACTGAGTTGCAATATCTTTCGAGTCGATTTTCATCTTTTTAAGAAATTTTATCACAGCATTTACACTAATATCATGTTGTTTTTTGGCTAAAGTAGCAGTTTTAGCACTTTCTTCAACCCTAACTTTTATAATTACATAATCTGGAATTACTTTAATTGTACTTTCTCCAAGTACATTAATAGTAGGTTTTTGCTCATTATTTTGGGCAAAAGATGATATTGTTATCATCAATACAAGAATGGTGTTTAAAATTTTCATCATATTATATTTTTAGCGTTATTAATTTGGCAAAAGCATATCGATTAAAGATAAAAGACAATTTTTTTGATGTCTATAATTTATCATTTATACAATATACAATATCCAATATATTATTATCAATTTAAAAGACAATTATCTTGCCAATTAAAATTTTCCAGCTTTTTGTGCAATCAATAAAACAACTATTGGAATTGCTAAAAGTCCGATAAGCAATGTATTTTCATTCCAAATGTAAGAACTTAACACTAAGGTAATAACATAACCCCCAATTGCGCCACCAATATGAGCTGCATGTCCAATATTTCCCAATTGTTTTTTCATTCCATAAATAGAAAATAACAAGTATAGAATTCCGAAAATATATCCTTTTATCGGAATTGGAATTGGAAAAATATACAAGGTCATTTCTGGAAAATACAAAATTGAGGCGAAAATAATGCCCATTACAGCGCCCGATGCTCCAACTGCACTGTAATAAGGTTCTTTTTTATGAACGTAATAAGTATATAAACTACCGGCAATTAAACTTCCAAAATAAATCATCAAAAAATTAAAATTACCCCCTTCAATAATAACAATCTTACCAAATAAATACAAGGCATACATGTTAAAAATTAGGTGAATCCAGTCTGCATGCAGAAAACCAGAAGTTAACATTCTCAACTTTTCACCTTTGTTGATGTTTAATATTTGGAATTTATATTTACTAAAAAAATGCAAATCATTAAAGCCCTTCATAGAAACCAACACATTTGCAACGATAATTACAATTAATAATACACTCATTTTTTATAAATTTTATTTCAAAGATAAAATTAAGTGCGATATTTGCACGCAATAAAATGATGTATTTAATTTCCTACATAATATTATACCCAATTATCATGCTGATGTCACGCATGCCATTTTGGCTAGCGTACAAGGTATCGGATTTACTGTATTTTGTTTCTTTTTATTTGATTGGTTATCGTAAAAAAGTAGTTTTTAGCAATTTACGATTGGTTTTTCCTGATAAAACTGAAAAAGAAATCTATAAAATTGCACAAGATTTTTACCAACATTTTGCTGATATTTTGATGGAAACTGTGAAAGCTTTTTCTATGGATAAAAAAGAAGTACAAAAACATTATCATATCATTAACCCAGAATTGTTACAAAATTTAGGTGCTAATAACAAAAGTGTAATTTTAATTGGCT
>CAMTWE010000136.1:0-1087 GCA_947085395.1 uncultured Bacteroidota bacterium
GCATTTAGGTTGGTTTCTTAGGATTATTCACTAGCGCTTTTTTGGATAGAACGAGCCAGAACGCTAGCGAAAATCTCATTAATAAACGGTACTTTCAGCACATCAGTGTCTTTTCTAAATAATCGAAAACTCTGGAGCGTTTAGTTCCCAAAAAAGAATAAAATCAATGAACTCAATAAATAAACCAAAACTATTAAAATATCTCGCTTCAATAATTAAACACGCTCAAATTTCGTTCAGCACTATTGAAGCTAACGTTCGGGCTATGATTTCGGCGTGGATAAATCCGCAGGATTTGTCCGCCAAGAAATCAGGTTAATATATAAATAAATTTTGAAGTTTGCACAAACCCACGCTGAATTATAGCCATTGTTAGGCACAGTTATTTTAATGTGGAAACCCAAATTTTCCCCATTTCATTGTCGTTTATTTTTAATATTTTTTGACCTCCAATTTCAATATTAAGACTAGTTCCTCCAAATTGATTAGCATTTATTTGTCTTGAAATCCAAAAATAATTAGTCCCTTTTGTCAGTTCTAATTCTTCGCTTATTCCATTTATTTTAATATTTATTGAATCTTGGTCATTATTTAAATCAACTACTTCATAAGTTCTGTCTTCTAATTTTTCTATTTTTTCGTTTATTGATAATTCTGTACGAAAGTGAGTTGTTAAAATACTGCCTAATTCATCTCTGAAAATATATAATTTTCTATCCTTTTCAGTGTTTTCCACTGTACTTAATTCGGTAATATTTACTTGAAATAATTTCCCTTTAACTCCTTTTCCTGCTAACTCAAATTTTTCAACAACTATTCCATTAGCATAATTATCCTTGGCTAACTTTATTATGTTAGATTTGATTTCATTCCATTCTTTTTTTAAGTCAACAATATTAAAATCCCCAACTTCCTTTTTCTCTGAATAAAGCTCTATATTTTTAATGAATGCAATATTTTCGTATTGAATTTTGTCAATATTTTCATTCAGGTTTTTCACTTTGTATGAAACACAAGAATTCATTAAAATTGAAATAATCAACAAAAGAAAAGTTTTTTTCATAATCTGGATTTTAATTGTGCCTAA
>CAMTWE010000137.1:0-3285 GCA_947085395.1 uncultured Bacteroidota bacterium
GGTTCAATATGAATTAAAACGTGGCCTAAATTTGGAATTTTAAAACGCAAGACATCTTTAAGTTGATGTGCTAAATCGTGTCCATTTTTTACAGAAATATTGGCATCAACTATGGCGTGTAAATCTACATGATATTTCATACCAGCTTTTCTGATAAAACATTTTTCGGTACCAATAATTCCATCTACGGTAACGGCAACAATTCTAATTTCATCAATTAAATCATCGTAAAGATGTTCATCCATAATTTCGCCCAGCGCGGGTCTAAATATTAAATAACCGTTGTAAATGATAAATCCAGCAGCAAAAAGAGCAGCCCAATCATCGGCATTTTCAAAACCTTTTCCAAAAAATAAGGCAATAGAAATACCTATAAAAGCCACAACAGAAGTAATGGCGTCGCTGCGGTGGTGCCAAGCATCAGCTTTTAAGGAGGAACTGTTGGTTTCTTTGCTTTTTTTGATGACCAATCTAAACGAAATTTCTTTCCAAATAATGATAGCAGCCAGCACTAATAAAGTCCATGATTTGGGTGATTCATGCGGCGTATTGATGTTCTGAATACTTTCATAAGCGATTACAGTTGCAGAGATAAATAAAAATCCGACTACTATAAAAGTGAATAAGGGTTCTGCTCTGCCATGTCCGTAAGGATGATTTTCATCTGCCGGTTTGTTGGCATATTTTAATCCGATTAGAACTAAAAAAGAAGCAAAAATATCGGAGGTAGATTCAATAGCATCCGCAATTAATGCATAAGAATTTCCAAAAATACCGGCTAATCCTTTTATAATGGCTAAACCAATATTACTTAAAATACTAAAATAGGTGGTTTTTATAGCGGTTTGTTCGTTGGTCATTTTTGGGTAAAATAAATCTATTTATTTGATATTAAATTTTTTAAAATATGTTTTTTTTAAAAATTTATGCCTTTAAGCATATTATCATTCAAGTATTTTTTCCATCACAAAATCATCCATTACAAAACCGTTTCCAATATCGTTGATGATGGCATCAATTTTTTGGAATCCTAATTTTTCATAGATTTTTATGGTATTTGTATTGTATTTATTAACGGTTAATATAATTTTTTTACAATCCATTTCAACTACTTTATTTTCTATAAAAAGCATGGCAGTTTTGCCAATATTTAAACCTCTATAATTGCTTAAAATATAAATTTTACTCAAAAATAACGCCTCTAATTCTTTTTTAAAAGACAAATAACCCACTGCTTTTTCTTGGTAAATAATTAGATAATAGTTAAACTCGAGCTTTATTTGTTCCTCAATTGCAGTAGCAGATTGATATTTATCTAACATATAAACAACCTGATTTTTCCCAATGATAGGTGTATAGTGCTCTTGCCAAATGGTTTTTGCTAATTGTGCAATAAGCTTATAATCTGATGGTTTTTGTGCTAAAATTATTTGAATCATGGTAATTGAAAATAAAAGTAATGTAAAAGTAATATTTAAAATTACATCTTTAAGTAACATCACAAACTTAATAATAAAAAATCCGTTTCGAATGTTAATATCGAAACAGATTTTTTAAATAAAATACGAATTTTTTAATTAAAATTTAAAGCCAATTTTTCCGAAGAAATAAGCACCATCTGATCCCATTTGAACTGAATCCATCAAACCACCTTGATCGGTCCAACCATCAAATTGTGGTGTGGCATATTGATTAAAAATATTGTTTCCACCAACGGTAACACTAATTGATTTAGAAAATTGATACGATAAATTCAAATCTACTGTCATGGCATTTCTATAAATATCGGTTGCAACTGCATACAAAGCATCGGCTTCTTCTTGCGTAGTGGCAGGCGAATCTACCCACTGAAAATCTTGTAATTTTACCTTGCTAAAATTAGTAAAAGTAGTATTTGCAGAGAATTTATCGCTTTTAATTCCGAAGTTTAATCCGAGTTTATAATTGGGTGCAGCCGCTTTTAAATACGCTCTAGAAAACGGACTAAAAAAAGTAAACTCATTTAATGATCCATTGTGTATTTTGTTTATTTTTAATTCATTCATATTTCCTACAATTCCAACACTATAAGAACTTTTTTCAGCAAATTTTTCATTGTAAGTAAATACAAAATCAATTCCACGTGTTCTGGTATCTGCGCCATTGGCAAAGAATTGTGCAGCATCAACCCCTAAATTTAAGCTAGTGGCATCAAAATTATCAGTTAACACAATTCTATCATCAACACTAATAGAATACGCATCAATAGTCGCTGTAAATCCGCCTTTTTTGTAGGTAAATCCAATACTTCCGTTCATGGCTTTTTCTTCGGTTAATGTTTGAATTCCAAATCCTTTGGTAACCAGACTGTTGTTAGCCGAAAGTAAGGATGGAAGTGATACGCCGTTTACAATATTGGTGAAAATTAAATTGTAATAAAGTTGTGCCAAAGAGGGCGCTCTGAATCCGGTAGAAACAGAACCTCTAAAGGTTAAATCGTTGTTTACTTTATATCTACTAGCCAATTTGTAGTTGAAAGTACTGCCAAAATCGCTGTAATTTTCAAAACGCAGTGCCACACCAATTAAGAAATTATCACTTAAATTAAATTCAGCATCACCATAAATTCCTAAATTATTTCTACTTTCATCTACTTCATTAGCCGGACTGTAACCTGGAAATCCTTGTGAACCTCCTGGTAAATCAACACCATTGCTATCAAAAGCTACAATTTGAGTTGCCGGATTGGTAATGGGAATACCATTTATATCATATAAAGCATAAGAAGCTGGTTCACCTGCAAAAATGATAAAGTTTTCGGTTCTAAATTCTGCTCCAAAAGCCAAACTGACACCTTTTAGTGAATTTTCTAAATATTTATTAAAATCTAAGTTGATGGTATTTTGAGATAAACTATGTCCACCCGCATCAAAAGTTCTAGGTGAAAGGTTTTTCATCGATGCGTTGTTGCTGTTTTTGATGGTGTAATCAAATTTATTGTTACCATAAGTATTGCTAAAATCAACATTCCAACCATTATTCATTTTGTATTTTACACCTGCTGAAATTGACGCATCTACAATTTCAGAAGTAATTTGAGGCGTAAATCCGTTTGGATATATACTAGGAACCGAACGGTTATCGCCATCGGCATAGCTATCTCTAGAAAAAGCATTGGCATTGGTATCTCTAAAATTTCTACCACCAAAGGCGTAAATTTCAGTTTTATCAGAAACCGGTATGGATGCATTTACCATAAAGTTAAATGATTCTACCGCTGCACTTCCGTAACCTTTTCTCCAAGAA
>CAMTWE010000138.1:0-5200 GCA_947085395.1 uncultured Bacteroidota bacterium
AACTTTTAACACTGTTTTTTGTGAAGTACTTCTCGATACTTTTCAAAATTAAAAATTTTGAAAAACTCGAAGTGACAAGGAACAAAAAATTCATCCATAAATAATTAAATTTAAACAGCTTTAAAATCACTCGAACAGACGTAAAATTAGCGTTAAATATAAACCCACAAACTGATTGAAAGATTGTTTATAAAGTTTGTAAAGTTCATAAAAATTAAAAAATTCAAACCAATTTCATCTTGTTAACTGCTAAAAGCCAATAGCTAACAGCCAACAGCCAATAGCTAGTATTTGATAGATTTTTTGTTTCTTTATAAAAAATTATTAAATGAAAAAAAATCTTATATTATTTATATTTCTGATGTCAATAATAACACTATCAGCACAAGAAACTAATTATAAATCAACCACTTATTACCTCATTCGACATGCAGAAAAAGTGAGATCAGATGCCACTGATAAAAATCCGGATTTAAATGAAATGGGGCATCAAAGAGCCGAAAAATGGAAAAATGTATTTCAATATATTGATTTTCAAACTATTTATTCCACAGATTTTATCAGAACCATCAAAACTGCAACGCCAATTTCACTAGAAAGAAATTTAGAAATTAAAATTTATCATCCCACAAAAATTGATTTTGAAGCATTTA
Organism: uncultured Bacteroidota bacterium; assembly: GCA_947085395.1. Lineage (GTDB taxonomy): Bacteria > Bacteroidota > Bacteroidia > Flavobacteriales > Flavobacteriaceae > JAGXRT01. The sequence continues at coordinate 654 of CAMTWE010000138.1, forward strand.
AAAAGGAAACTTTGAGCAAAAATGTGCTAATTATCGGACACAGCAATTCCATTCCGCAATTTGTAAATAAACTCATCAATCAAGAAAAATATAAAGAAATTGTTGATGATGAATTTTCTCATCTGTACATCATCACAATTAAAGAAAATCAGATTTCAGATATTTTGTTAAAAATAGATTTCTGAGTTCACCTAAATTTATGCAATGTTTTCAATACCTTTGCCACTGTAATGCAGAAAAAAATCAACATACAAAATAAAAAAGCGCGTTTTGAATACGAAATTATTGAAACGTATGTTGCCGGTATTAAACTAACCGGAACCGAAATAAAATCTGTAAGAGAAAGCAAAGCGCGTATTACCGAAAGTTTTTGTGAGTTTACAGAACAAGGAGAATTGTTTGCCATCAATATGTATATTGAAGAATATATGCACGGAAATTATTACAATCACAAACCCAAAAGTGAACGTAAACTGTTGATGACCAAGAGAGAATTGAAAAAATTGCAAAAAGAAGTACAAAATGTCGGAATTACCATCATTCCGTTAAAATTATTTTTAACCGATAAAGGTTGGGCAAAATTAGAAATTGCACTTTGTAGGGGTAAAAAATTGTACGATAAAAGAGAAAATCTAAAAGAACGCGACACCAAACGTGATATTGACCGTTTGAAAAAAGAATTTTAATGAAACTGCTATCTTTTCTACAACTCATCCGTTGGAAAAACTTGGTTATTTTAACCGCTACCCTGCTCATTATTAAAATCGGATTTATCAATCAGTTTACAGCAAATTACGCTTTTGATACGCTCAGATTTTTTATTTTCTTACTCAGTTCTGTATTCATTACAGCTGCCGGTTTTATCATCAATGACATACAAGATATTGAAACAGACCAAATTAACAAACCAACTAAAGTTTTTGTTGGAAAAATATTTAGCATTTCACAATCTTATAATTGGTACATCATTTTTAATGTTTTAGGTGTTTTAATGGGATTTTATTTGGCTAATTATCTACAAAAACCTATCTTTTCTAGTGTGCCCATTATCATTTCATTTTTGTTGTACTTTTATAGTACAACCTTAAAAAAATGGCCGTTTATTGGTAACTTGGTAGTTGCATTTTTAATAAGTTTTAGTATTTTATCGCTGGCATTTTTTGATTTGATTTTACAAGTAAAATTGAACGATTTAGGATTTCATTTTATGTTATTCGAAATCATATTTGAATTCTCAATTTTTGCTTTTATAATTAATTTAAACAGAGAAATAGTTAAAGATTTAGAAGATGTAGAAGGTGATAAATTGATGCAAATGAATACGTTGCCAATTTTAATCGGACTTAAATACACCAAAATAATTATAGCATTTTTAACTTTAATTTTACTGATTGCTTTGGTATTTTTTATCAGCAGTTATCTACCATTTAATACCATTTTATTTTATTATTTTATCATTTTTTTGATAATACCACTACTCTATTTCGGATTAAAATTGTATCAATCTAAATCAAAAACTGATTATAGTTATTTGAGCAATATTTTAAAAATTTGCATGTTATTTGGTATTATTTCCATCTTATTCATTACTTTATCCATCAAAAATGTACTCCAATAAATTAGCGCAATACAACATCATTTTAGCTTCTGCATCACCCAGAAGACAACAATTTTTAAAAGAATTGAATATCCCTTTTATTGTGCAGTTAAAAAATACCGATGAAACTTATCCGATACATTTACAAGGAGCAGCAATTGCCAACTATTTAGCCATCTTAAAAGCAAATGCTTTTCAAAATGATTTAAAAGAAAATGATTTATTGATAACTGCCGATACCATTGTTTGGCTCAATCATAAATCACTGGCAAAAGCGAGTAACAAAGAAGAAGCCATGCAAATGTTGCAAGAATTATCGGGTAAAACGCACGAAGTTATTTCGGCCTGTTGTATCACTACTACAAAATTTCAACAGGTTTTTCATGAAATTACTAAAGTTCATTTTAAAGTATTATCCAAAGAAGAAATTGAATATTATGTAACTAATTATCTACCATTTGACAAAGCAGGAAGTTACGGAATTCAAGAATGGATTGGCTATATCGGAATCGAAAAAATTGAAGGCAGCTTTTATAATGTGATGGGTTTTCCGGTTTTTAAATTTTATAAAGCGCTGGATGCATTATAAGATTAATAATAACTAAATTTGCACTATTTAATTGAGAATTGAGAATTGAGAATTGAGAATTGAGAATTGAGAATTGAGAATTGAGAATTGAGAATTGAGAATTGAGAATTGAGAATTGAGAATTGAGAATTGAGACAATTGACAAATAAAAACATCAAATTATCAAAATGAAAAAATACACTTTTACAGAAAAAAAAGATACCCGTTCTGGTTTTGGAGCTGGTTTAGCTGAATTAGGGAAAACCAATGAAAATGTTGTGGCTTTGTGCGCCGATTTAATTGGTTCTTTAAAAATGGAAGAATTTATCAAAAACAATCCAGAGCGTTTTATCCAGGTTGGTATTGCAGAAGCCAATATGATGTGTATTGCTGCCGGATTAACCATTGGCGGTAAAATTCCGTTTGCCGGTACTTTTGCCAATTTTGCAACGGGCAGAGTGTATGATCAAATTAGACAGTCTATTGCTTATTCTGATAAAAATGTAAAAATTTGCGCTTCACACGCGGGTTTAACTTTGGGTGAAGATGGCGCAACGCATCAAATTTTAGAAGATATCGGTTTGATGAAAATGTTGCCCGGAATGACGGTTATCAATACCTGCGATTACAATCAGACCAAAGCGGCAACTATTGCCATTGCAGATTTTGTTGGACCTGTCTATTTGCGTTTTGGCAGACCAGTAGTTCCGAATTTTACACCTGCCGATCAAGTATTTGAAATAGGAAAAGCAATTATGCTAACCGAAGGAAATGATGTTACCATAGTAGCAACTGGACACTTGGTTTGGGAAGCATTGCAAGCATCTGAAGAACTAGAAAAACAAGGAATTACGGCAGAAGTAATTAACATCCACACAATTAAACCCTTGGATGAAACCGCAATTTTAAATTCTGTTAAAAAAACCGGCTGTATCGTTACTGCCGAAGAACATAATATTTTAGGTGGATTGGGCGAAAGTGTTGCGAGAACTATAGTGCAAAATTACATGGTGCCGCAAGAATTTGTAGCCGTTAATGATTCTTTCGGAGAATCTGGCACACCAGCACAATTGATGGAAAAATATCAATTAAACAGCAAAGCCATTGTTGCCGCCGTTTTAAAAGTGATAAATAGAAAATAATATTTAAATCCATAATTTTATGAAAAAAGCAATTTTAACTACTCTTTTATTTTTAAGTTTTGCATTTACGGCGCAAGCACAATTAGATTTCGGACTAAAAGGTGGTCTGAATTATGATTTTAGCGGAGACATCAATGATTTGAGTACTAATATCCAATCATCTGCAGATGATATTAAACATGGTGCCGATACTAAAATGGGTTATCATATGGGTGTTTGGTTTAAAGTTAATTTTTTGAATATTTTTTTAAAACCAGAATTTGTTTATACACAAATTGAAAAACAATATGACATTGCTTCTATTTCAAGTATCAAAACCAAAAAAATTGATATTCCTGTGGTATTGGGAACAAAAATCTTAGGGCCACTTTATGTTTTTGCTGGACCTTCTTTTCAATATATTTTAGAAAATGATTTTTCTGTAAAAACTTCAGAGGTTGCTATGGATGAATTTACTGTAGGATTGAATTTAGGAGCCGGAGTTGAATTTGGGAAATTGGGCTTGGAAGTGCGTTGGGAAAAAGGAATTACGCAAGATGAGAAAGCTAAAATCATAACCAATTTAAGCACTCAAAACTTTGAAATTGACAACAGACCCAATCAAATTATATTCAGTTTAAATTATAAATTGAATTAAAAAAATCCTAAACTATTACTACAAACTCCGATTTTTCGGAGTTTTTTTTACAATATTGATTTTTATTCAGATTTAAAGTTTTGAGCATCTTTGTCAAAGTTTTGAACTTTGACAAAGATTGTTTTTAATCGGTAACTGTCGAATTATAGCAATGAAAAGGATTTAAAGTTTGTAATGTACCTACTTTTCAACTTTATAACATTTTAACTTTTAACACTGTTTTTTGTGCAGTACTTCTCGATACTTTTCAAAATTAAAAATTTTGAAAAACTCGAAGTGACAAGGAACAAAAAATTCATCCATAAATAATTAAATTTAAACAACTTTAAAATCACTCGAACAGACGTAAAATTAGCGTTAAAATAAACCCACAAACTGATTGAAAGATTGTTCGTAAAGTTTATAATGTTCATAAAAATTAAAAAAATCAAACCAATTTCATCTTGTTGACTGCTAAAAGCCAATAGTAAAGGTGATTTTTGAGGACGAAAATTCTAAACGAGAAACATTTTAGAAAAAAATAGTTTCACTTTAGAACAACTTTTATATATTTGCGTAATGGATAACAAACAAAAGATACGCACAACTGTCTTTTACAAAGAT
>CAMTWE010000139.1:0-2713 GCA_947085395.1 uncultured Bacteroidota bacterium
ACGGACAACCTCACTTTTTTTATAGGTACAGCGCAGTTTACTCGTTTTACAACGAGTTCGGTTCGCCGCCTTCTTCGAAACCACGCCCTTAAAGGCGTGGTTTTTTTATGCCTATAAAACAAAATTTTAAAGGTTTGTAACTTAATTTGCGTAAATTTGCAAAATATTTTTGATACTCAATTCTATATCAATTATTTAATTTTACATGAAGTATAAAATAGTTATCGTTTTATTGTTTGGGTTCTTGTCTTTATCAATTGGTTCATCTAATTATAATAACACTAAAATTGCTACTATTGCTAATTTTGTGCTTAATGCAAATGTAAGCATCGAAAATAGTTACCATCAACTTAAAGCAAATAATTTGCAATTGCCTTCAATTGAAATTTTTAAAAAGGGTTTGGAAGGTTTTTATCAATTAAAAGAAAAGGGAATCATTAAAAATGATATTTTAACTTTAATTGATTTTAGTGTATCATCTTCTATAAAAAGATTGTGGGTAATTGATGTAAAAAATAACCTAATTTTATTTCAATCATTAGTAGCTCATGGTAGAAATTCTGGCAGTGAATTTGCCCAGCAATTCTCTAATAAACCAGAATCTTTTCAAAGTAGTTTAGGTTTTTATACCACCGCCGAAACTTATAATGGTAAACACGGTTATTCATTGCGTTTGGATGGGATTGAAAACGGAATTAACCATAAAGCCAGAGAAAGAGCTATCGTAATTCATGGCGCTGATTATGTTTCTGAAACGTTTATACAACAAAATGGACGTTTAGGAAGAAGTTTTGGTTGCCCTTCTTTGCCGATGGAAAACTACCAAGAAATTATAGATGTAATTAAAAATAAATCTTGTTTATTTATTTTTTATCCTGATAAAAAGAACTTATAGTATTGCCCTTCGCTGACTTCGGCTCCGCTCAGTCACCTTCGCTCAGGGTTCAGTATTGAGTATTGATATATTCGTTATTTTGTTTATTGCTTTCCCCCTTTTCGCTATTCGCTTTTTGCTAATTTATTCTTCGCTATTTCCACTATTTTTTTAAATTATTTCTTTTTTTAATTCTTCAACTTTTGATAGAGTTCTGCATCTAAATTATACAAATCATCTCTAAATTGTAAATTACCGTTTTTACTCCAAGCGGTCCAATAAAAAATATGAATATAAACCGATTTATCGATAAGAACTTTGATAGTTTTCCCTGTTTTAATAGCTTCATCAATACTATTTAAATTCCATTTTTCTGGTTTTTCTAAAAGATATTCTGTTAGTTCAAACGGATTTTGAACTCTGATACAGCCCGAACTCAACGCACGAATTTCCTGATCAAAATATCCACGAGAATTGGTATCATGTAAATAAATAGAAAATCTATTTGGGAACATAAATTTGACCAATCCTAATGAATTATTTGGTCCCGGACTTTGTACATATCGATAATTTAGGGCTTTTTTGGAATCCCAATTGTCTATGTTAACTACTTTATTTTGTGCATCGTAAATGGTAATTCTTTTATTGCTTAAATAATTTTTATTGCGTCTGACTGCCGGAATTACATCATTTTTTAAAATCGTGGGCGGAATGGTCCAAGTTGGATTGAAAATTAAATGACTTATTTTAGAAGATAAAATGGGTGTTTTTCGTGATGCGCGTCCCACAATAATTTTATGCGTTCTGGTTGTATCCAAATTTTTTATGGCGTGTAAGGTGTAATCTGGGATATTGACTATCAAATATTCATTGCCCAAATTACGCGAATACCAGCGCCAACGTTCCATATTTACTATAATTTGTGCCATTCTTTGATTTTTTGTAAAATTAAGTGCATGAATGGTTCCTGAGCCAATTACTCCGTCTGATGCTAATCCGTGACGTAATTGAAATTTTTTAATTGCTTTTTCTGTAATTGAATCATAAATGGGAGAGATTGAATCCATCGGTTTTAAATCTTTCCAATAAATAAGTTTCTTTTTGATTTGGATTATTCCATTATTGCTGTCATTCAAAACAATTTTGGAATTCAGTTCTATTTTTTTAAAGGTATCGGCAGGTAATTTGTTAATTATTTTTAAAGCTGTTTGCAATCTGCGATAAACGATATGATTAGGTTTTATTGCTTTTATTGCGATATCAAAAGAATCTTTTTTCTGAAAATTCAACAATAATTTGCTTAAATTGATGTTGTTTTTAGGTAAATCCCAATCAGTATATAATTTTTTAGGATTTAGTTTTCCTATGGCTATTTTTTGAATATATCGATTTAAATTTTTAGTTAGTAATAAATCGTATTCCACTAAATCATCATCAGATAATTCAAAGATTGATTTTTCTGTTTTTTGTATTTGTTTTAAATCAAAATTATCTTTAAACAATCCCTCATTTTCTACTTCGTTTAAAATTTCTATTAATTTTTTTCTGTGGATATTTGCCAACCAAAAAGTTCGGTTGTCATGATTTTTATAAAAATGAAGGATAGCAGAATCTTTTACAGTTGCCAATTGAACCGAATCAATCAGCATAATTTTTCCAAATTCAGTAATTTCAATTTTTGGAGGCAGTAAAATTTCTACAGGTTTTTCTTTTTTACAAGAAACCATCCATAGAAATATTAATAAAATGAAAACTTTTTTCATGGCAATAATTGATGATTTTATTTGAATAAAGATAATGTTTATTAAGTTTATAATGTTTATAAAGTTTTTAATGTTC
>CAMTWE010000140.1:0-2028 GCA_947085395.1 uncultured Bacteroidota bacterium
CCGAACAATATTCAAACCTTCATTTAAAAGAGGTGCAACATTTTCAAGATAAAATGAATAATAGCTTTGCAAAACGAAGTAGTTCTCCCTTAAAACCAGAAGATTTAGCCAATTTTAAATCATTAGATTTTTACGATGCTGATGAAAAATTTAAGGTTGAAGCAATTTTAGAACTAACTCCCAATGATGCTGTTTTTGAAATGGTCACAACAACAGACAGAAAACCACTTTATAAACGTTTCGGAATTGCTACTTTTAGTATAAACGGCAAAGAATACCAATTAAATGTATATCAAAATCAAGAATTGTTATTAGATTTTGAATATCGAAATTATCTTTTTTTACCTTTTACCGATGAAACCAATGGCAAAGAAACTTATAAAGGAGGAAGATATCTTGATTTGGAAATTCCTACTGACAACAAATTAACCATTGATTTTAACAAAGCATATAATCCACTTTGTGTTTATAATGTAACATATTCTTGCCCAATTGTGCCAAAAGAAAACCACATCAATACTGCCATTAAAGCGGGTGTAAAAGATTTTAAAAGTATTGAGAAGTGAGAATTGAGAAGTGAGAATTGAGAATTGAGAAGTGAGACAATAAAACATAAAAAATGATTTACATAGATATTCATACCCACCAAACCAATCAATTAAAGGAGGTTATTTTTATCAAAAATTATTTTCCTTCGGAAATTCCTATGCCGAATTCTTTTTTTTCTATCGGAATTCATCCTTGGTTTTTAGATGAAAATACTGTTGAAAACGATTTAATTTCGATTGAAAATCAACTTCAACATCATTTTTGTTTAGCAATTGGTGAATGTGGATTGGATAAAATTTGTAAAACTGAGTTTGAAATACAACAAAAAGTTTTTAAACAACAATTGCTATTGGCACAAAAATATCAAAAACCTGTTATTATTCACTGTGTTAAAGCACATCAAGAATTGATTGAAATCATAAAAAATGAAAAAATAAACATCCCCTTAATTTTACATGGATTTTCAAAAAAAACCAGCATTCATCAACAATTATTACAAATTCCAAATATTTATTTCTCTTTTGGAAAATCAGTTTTAAGCGCAACTACAAGCCAACAAAATATACTAGAAACACCCCTTGAAAAAATGTTTTTAGAAACCGATGATAGTCAAGAATTTATTGAAACTATCTATGAAAAAGTTGCTATTTTAAAAAATATTTCGGTTGTATCTCTCCAAAATCAATTATTTTTGAACTTTCAAAAAATATTTAAAATAGTATTAGCATAACAAAATGGAGAAATATTGGCTAGAACGCACCGAATTACTGATTAAAAAAGAAGGTTTAGAAAACTTAAAAAATGCCCATGTTTTAATTGTTGGGATGGGCGGAGTTGGATCTTTTGCAGCAGAATTTATTGCCAGAGCCGGCGTTGGCGCTATGACAATTGTAGATGGTGATGTAGTTGATATTACCAATATAAACAGACAACTTCCTGCTTTATCATCAACTGTTGGAAAATCAAAAGTTGAATTGATGGCAGCCCGTTTGTTGGATATCAATCCGCAATTAAAATTAACCATTATCAATGAGTTTATTTCGCCAGAACGCGCTTTTGAAATTGTAAACAATTCTTATGATTATGTGGTGGATTGTATTGACAGTATTACACCGAAAATTAACCTAATTTTAGCATGTAAACGCAATCGTGTAAAAGTTATAAGTGCTATGGGAGCAGGTGGAAAAATGAATCCGGAATTGGTAAAAGTGAGCGATATCCACAATACCAGAGATTGCTATTTGGCAAAAACTGTTCGAAAACGGCTTGCTAAAGAAGGCATTCAAAAAGGTGTAAAAGTTGTTTTTTCAACAGAATTACAAGATGAAAATAGCTTAAAATTGGTAGAAAATCAGGATTATAAAAAATCGTTTTATGGCACTATAAGCTACATACCAGCCATTTTTGGATTGTATGCAGCATCAGAAGTCATTAAATATTTAATTAATAAACCTTTGATAGATACAAACCCAGTATAAC
>CAMTWE010000141.1:0-1012 GCA_947085395.1 uncultured Bacteroidota bacterium
CCTTAAACTTTAAACCATTTTTTCCATTTCCAAATTGGCACATTTCCAAATTACCTCTTCAGTCGAAGTTAGAAGTTAACTTTAAACCTTAAACTTTAAACCATTTTTTCCATTTCCAAATTGGCACATTTCCAAATTACCAAATTATCAGGGCAGGCAATTAAACTTTTTCTCATTTCCAAATTCCCTTTCCATTTCCAAAAATGAGTAACATTTATCACAATAAAAATAGATTTTTTTTACGAAAATGACATTTTATTATTTAGAATCAATATAATTAAGGGGTTTAAAATTGTTAATCAATTGGTAATCAAGTAAAAAAAAAATAATAAAATATGATTTTTGTCATATATTAATTGGTGTAGAAATACTTAAATTTAACATAAGTTTAATAAAACGTTAAAATGAAACCTAAATATTTATTAATTATGAAAAATTACAATTTTTTAAAGAGCTTATTGGTAGTTGCAATAAGTATAACTTTAGTACAATGTACGAGTGATGATCCAATTCCTGGTCCAGCTGGTGCAAATGGTACTAACGGTATAAATGGTGCTCCAGGTGCTGCTGGTACTAAAGGTCTAGATGGTGGTGCCGTTTGTTTATCTTGCCACGATGTAGATTATAAAGTAGTACAGACAGCAACCTTTGCTGTTTCTGATCACTCTAAAGGAGCCACACTTGCTGGTCGTACAGGAGCTTGTTTAAATTGCCACTCTGATGCAGGTTATAAAGGGTCTTTTGCAACTACAAATATTTCTGTTGCAATTCCTGGTTTAACTGATGCTAATGCAGGTATTATTAATTGTACCACTTGTCACTCTGGTGGTCATGCTTCTGCAGGTGTAGCCATTAGCGGTAAAGATGCTGCTTTAAGAACTGCAAGTCCTACAAGATTAGATCAAACTACAGCTGGAACAAGAGGTGCTGTTGCTCCTGCCATTTTAGCGGGTTCTGATATTATTATTGACTACAAAGATAATAGTAATGCTTGTATTCATTGTCATCAACC
>CAMTWE010000142.1:0-7312 GCA_947085395.1 uncultured Bacteroidota bacterium
AGAAAAATTGAAAATGCCTTAGATTTTTCTATGTTACTTTTAGATGAAGCCAATGTTGCAACTGTTACTGGCGATGCTTTTGGCGCTCCAAATTGTATCAGAATGTCTTATGCCGCTTCTACCGAAGTATTAACAGAAGCGATGTTGAGAATTAAAAAAGTTTTTGAGTAAAATATTCTCAATTTTGCTAATAAATTTAATAAAACCATCTTTTAAATGAGATGGTTTTTTTAGGAACTTCCAATTCCTTTTCTCACCATATCACCCCATTTACCTTTTTTCTTAGTGTAATAATCTAAATTTCCTCTAAGCGCAGCATACAGTGTGAATAAATGAAAAGTAAAGGGTTCTATTAAAGCAACGCCCAATAATTTAAATGCATCTCCTTTTTTGGTATATTGTCTATAGGTAAGCTCTTCACTTAAAATGGCGGTCATTGAGAATAAGATTGAAAACAAATAAGCAACTAAAATAAATGACAAAGCAATGATCCAATTAATAGCATCAATATAATATAAAAAAGCTAAATATAGTAGTCCTAAAACTTCTATAATTGGTGCTAAACGCTCATAAACTAACCAATAAGGATAACTTATCATCCCTAAAGCACCATATTTCGGATTCATAAATAATTTTCTGTGTTTTTTTAGTGTTTCAATGGTGCCACGTGTCCATCTATTGCGTTGTAATTGAAGTGTTTTAAGATTATCAGGAGCTTCTGTCCAACATAAAGGATCTGGTATATACGCAACTTTATATTTTCTTTTATTGTCTTCCATAAATTTTCTCATTCTCACAATCACTTCCATATCTTCTCCAACAGTTGTAGTGTCATACCCACCGGCATCTATTATGATTCGTCTGTCAAACAAACCAAAAGCTCCAGAAATAATTAGTAAACCATTGAGTCGGCTCCAAGCCATTCTTCCTAAGAGAAAAGAACGCAGGTATTCTAGAATTTGATACCGTTCTATTAATTTTTTGGGCATTTTTACTTCCATAAGTTTGCCGTTTTCTATGCGACAATTATTAGCAATTCTAATAACTCCGCCTGTAGCAATAACTTTTTTATCGGTTCTTTCTAAAAATGGTTTCACCATTTTTTGTAGAGAATCTTCAATAAGCATACAATCTACATCAATACAGGCAACATATTCACTGTTACTAATATTTAAACCAACATTTAAAGCATCAGCTTTACCGCCATTTTCTTTGTCAATTACAATTAATTTTTCGAAAACCGGATTTTTTGATTTATAAATACCGCGAATTTGTTGGGTTTCAATTTTCGGATTGATGGGATATTTAACCGTTTCTAAATTGTAAACTTCAATCAGTTTTTCTAAACTATCATCTTTACTGCCATCATTGATAATTATTACTTGATAGTTTACATAATGCAAAGACATTAACGAGCGAACATTGTCAACAATATTTTTTCCTTCATTATAACAAGGTGCTAAAATAGATATAGATGGTGAAAATGGTGATGATAAAATACTTTTATAGGAAACAAAACTATTTTTTCTGAAATAGGAAATGGTTTCAAAGGTAGATAGGATTCCTAAAACGATATATGAAGAGATGATAATAGCACTGAAAATCAGAAAAAAATAATATAAAAACAAAAAAGCATATATGGTTGAAATCATAATGTTGGTTTTATTTATTTATTCAGATTAACTGTTAATAAAAAGGGTTTTAAATCTTTTAAAGTTTTGATTGCAATTTGATTAATTTCAAAATCTGGATGGTTTATATGTTTTTCAAAAAATGGCACATCTTTTTTATCGGCTAAATCTGATAAAGCATTCATGATGTAATGTTGGGTTTCTGGTGTTGAATTTTTAAAAATCTGTTTTAAAATGGTTTTAGCTTCTAATATTCTGAAGTATCCAAGTACGCTAATGGTAGTTCTTCTTACTTTTTCGGATGGGTGCATTACTAATTTTATTAATTCATCTTTTAATTGAATTTGATTGAACAAGTGCACTAATTTTAAGATGAAACAAATAACAGTGTCATTTTTGGAGTGAATCCAATTGGTTAAATCTGGTATTTCTTGATTGCGAATATATTGTATTTCCTCAATAAGTTGTATTTGTTGCCATTCTGATATTGGAAACTCTAGGTGGTCTAAAAATTTTAATCCTTCAAATTGATAGAGTTTTACCATGGTAAGTTGCGCTTCGCTTCTGAGTAATTTATTTTCATGATTGATAAGTTTTAAGGTTTCGGTATAAACATTTTTCACTTTCATTTGAGTTACTTCTCTAATTCCCTTTATCTTGATATACCAAAGAGAGCTGTTTAGTTTTTTTAATGAATATTTGACCAGTCCCAAATCGTGGTATAAATCTTCTAGAAAAGTAGCAAGTTCTCCCGATAATTCGTAATGCAGTTTTAGAATTAGCTCTTGAATTACTTTACGGTCTAAATTATTTTTGATGGCTTTTACAAGTTGTTTTTTAATTTTTATTTTCTCCTCATTTTCATCGGCTGTTAAATAGATATAATTGATAAGAATTTCTTGATATTTTTCTATCAGTAATTTTTCTTTTTGATTTTTTTGTTGAAATCGTTTTCTAATCAAATTAAGATAGATTACAGAGCAGATAATCAAGATTATTTCAATCAATATAATTATCCAAATAACTTTAATTAATAAAGAAAAAGAATGAAAATAATTCCAAAAAGTTAGGGATGAATTTTCAACAAACGCTTGCATCATTACCTGTTTTTCATGATTAAAATGCGCTTGATTCTTATAATTAATTCATTTGGGCTAAAGGGTTTTGCCATAAAATCTGTGGCGCCTAAACTAAATGCTTTTAACACCATTTCTTCTTGTCCGGCTACAGAAAATACCACAATTGGCGTATCTCTTTTTAGGGTATCTTTTACGTACGAAATTACTTCTAATCCGCTAGAAAAGGGCATCATAATATCGGTTAAAATAATATCTGGGTTAACTGCTTCTATTACTTTTTTGGCTTCATTGCCATCTGCAACAATAAAAGTTTCGTATCCTTCTTTTTCTAATCTAAATTTTAGAAGCAAGGTTAAGGTTTTGTCATCTTCAGCCAATACTACTTTTTCTTTCATGTGTTTAATTTTTGAATTATTTTATCATTTTATAGCTTTATTTATTTCATTTTTAATGGGCAAATAATGTGATTTGCATTCTTGAAATAAAGCTGCAATTTGTGCTACATTTATTTTATTATTACTGTTATAATCTATTTCAGCAATTAAAGGTATGAGTTTATTAATACTTAACATGCTGATACTTGGTTTTATTTTGTGAGTTAACGCATATACATTTTCCCAATTCTCATTTTCTATTGCTATTTCACTTTGTTTTAAAAAATCTTCAAAATCTTCTAAAAATGATTCTAATATTCTATCAATAATATTTTTATCATTAAAAGTTTCTTGGCGTAAGAATTCTAAATCTAATAATTTTTCTTCATTATTTGTATGTTCAGATTTATTATTTTCATTTACATTTTTAAATTCTGAAGTATATTTAAGTATTTTTTTATGTAAAACTTCGGCATCAAAGGGTTTAAAAATATAATCGTTCATGCCTCTTTTAAGTGCGTTTTCTGCTTCTTTATGCGATGCATGTGCGGTCATTGCTATAATTGGAATTTGATTGTACGTTTGATTTTCTGAAGAGCGAATTGCTGAAGTGGCTTCAAAGCCATTCATAATAGGCATTTGTATATCCATCAAAACAACATCAAATGCATGTTTTTCTAAAAGCTCCATGGCTTCTTGCCCGTGATTTGCAATTAAAACTTCACAATTCCAACGATTTAAGCGTGTTTGTGCTAATAACTGATTTGTTTTATTGTCTTCTACTAAAAGTACTTTTAAGTTGAGTGGTGGTAATTCTTCATTTTTTTTCTGTGGCAATAATTGCGCAAGTGACAGTTTGCTATTATCGACCATTTTAAACGGAATTCTAATTTTAAAGACACTTCCTTTTCCAACTTCACTTTCAACAGAAATATCTCCTTGCATACTGTCAACCAATTTTTTTACAATTGATAAACCAAGGCCAGTACCACCATACAATCTGGATGTGCTGTTAGATGCTTGTTCAAAAGAATTAAAAATAGTGTCTAATTTACTTTTCGGAATCCCAATTCCAGTATCTTTAATTTCAAAAGTGATATATACTTCATTGTAATGGGTAATGATACTTTTAACATAAATAGAAACTTCTCCTTTTTCGGTAAATTTAATAGCATTTCCAATTGTATTTAACATAATTTGCTGCACGCGAGTGGTGTCACCAACAATCATTAGTGGTACTTTAGCGTTTATAAATAGCTCTAATTCTATTTTTTTATCTTCGGCATTTACGCGCAATAATTTCACCACTTCATTTAAAGTATCATGAATATTGAACGGAATGCTTTCTAAATAAATTTTGCCTGATTCTAATTTTGCCAAATCTAAAATATCATTAATTAGTGTTAGCAGTAATTTTTCAGAATTTTTAATGGTTACTAAATGCTCTCTTTGTTCGGTGGTTAATTCGGTTTCGAGCAATAAATCTGTAAAACCAATTAAAGCATTCATGGGGGTTCTAATTTCATGACTCATATTAGAGATAAATTCTTCTTTTATTTTAAGAGAATTTTCTGCTAATTGTTTGGCATATACCAATTGTTCTTCAAATTCTTTTTTAGAAGTAATATCAGACTGTATTGCAACGTATTGAAAAGGTATATTGCGCTCATCAACAAAAGGAATTATGGTAGAATCAACCCAGTAATAATCACCATTTTTTGTTTTATTTCTGATTTCAGTTCTCAAAACTTTACCGCTTTTAATGGTGTCCCAAAGGTTGTCAAAAAACTCATTTGAGTGATATGATGAGTTAACCAGATTCATTTTACTAGTTAGTAATTCTTCTTTTGTGTATTTAGAAATATCGCAAAATTTATCATTTACATTCGTGATAATTCCATCTTTATTTGCAATAACTACAATTGATGATTGATCTAAAGCGTATTTATAATTGTTAAGTTCTGCTGTAAGTTGTTTTTCTATGGTTACATTGTAATACATCCAAAAGTGTCCTTTATAAACCCCTGTTTCAAAAATTGGAATGTAATCTCTTTCGTAAATTTGACCATTTTTAAACTTCACCTCTTCTTTTCTAACCAGTTTTTTTTCATTTAAAAGGTTAAATACGCGTGATAAATTATTAGATGGATTTTCAAAATGCGCTAAATTTTCATGTGCTAATTCATTGGCTGTTACTCCTATATGCTGATTTAATGGGGTGTGAATGTCAAAAATATTTAAGTATTGCTGGTTGGCATATATTATTTTTCCATTTTCATCAATTAATAAAATTCCGGCATCAATATTTTTAAATAAAGATGAAAGGGTTTGTACTAATTTAACATATTTTAATTGTTTTACTTTTGCTTTGTTAATATCATGTCCAATTACATAATAGCAACTAAATATAGCATTGGTAAAGATTGTTTTAACCTCTTGGCCAATCCACAATTCTTCCCCTTTTTTATTGATGGTTATAAACTCTAAATAGGTGTTTTCTTTTTTAAATTTTAACTGATTTTGATAAAAATTGAGTACATAATCTTTATGGTCTTTATGAACAACATCAGTATAATGGATATTGGTAATTTCTTGAATCGAAATGTCTAAAAAAGCTAAAAACTTATTGTTGGCGTATGATATAAATCCATCACTATTGATGGTATAAATAAAATCGTTTGAGTTTTCAATTAATTCATAAAAAAGGAAATTGGCATCAGTTGTTTGCATAAACAATTGTTATATGAAGATTTAAGTTTCTAGGGTTTTTCAAATATAGTAAATTATAAAACAAATAAAAACCCATTACCAATAAATAAAAATTATTAGTAATGGGTAAAAAGATGATAAATGAGATTAAAAAATTAAATTTATTTTTTTGAAGCACTATCAAATTCTTCGTATAAGTGAAGAATATTCATAATTGCATTGATTAAATCTTTTGTTTCTAATAAAATTCCAAAATATAAAGTAGTGTTTTTCGGACTAGAATCTTCTGTTCTAATTCTAGAAACTTGTTTTTCTATAGAGGTAGAAACATCATTAAATAGCGCTTGTTTTTCATTGATGATATTAGACAACAATTCAAATGATTGATTGCCGAATGCTTCTTCAATAGCTTTTAGCATTTCACTTAATTCTGTATTGATGTGTTTTAAATCTTCAATTTGACTTGTTTTCAAATTTGGATGATTGTTTAACACATGCTTATGACTCGATTTGGATATATAACTGATAGATTGTGTAATATCTTGTAAATATCCCAAAACCATGATGTAAAATCTGCTGGCATTAACCGATGAATCATCTAATGATTTGATAAAATAGAAAACATCATCTTTTAATTCATCTATTTCCTCATTCAGCTTTTTAATTTGTTTATTGGTTTTAGTTAGTTTATTTAAATCGTGAGAACTTAAATCATCAACCACATTGGTGTACAATTTGTTTACACGTTTTACCACTTGAGAAATATGTTCAGCACTCTCATTAATTACACTTTGGATGTTTTTTACATCAGAATTTTTGATGAATTTTTTTCGTTCATCTTCTTTATATTTTTTGGCATGAGATAAATAATTTCTTACCAAATTAAACATAACCAACATTAACAATCCGGCAATTACTGCTCCGCCACCTAAATAAATAAAATAGGTAAAAACAGCAGCGGCGGTAAACGCCATAAAAGCAGTAAAAAACCAACCGCCAATAACACTTAAAACACCCGAAACTCTGTAAACAGCACTGTCTCTTCCCCAAGCTCTATCTGCCAAAGAGGTTCCCATAGCAACCATAAAAGTTACATAAGTGGTAGATAATGGTAGTTTTAAAGAAGTTGCAAAAGCTATTAAAACCCCAGCCACCATTAAATTGGTTGAGGCGCGAACCATATCAAATGCAGGCATTTCATAGGTTTTGTTTTTTGGCAACTCTATAACTGGTTTTTCAAATTTGCTATCAATCCAACCTTGAATAGATTTTGGCATGATCTTTTCGGATAAGTTTGCCGATGAGACAAAAAATCGAACAATAACTCTTGATAATGGATTTGGTTCAAAACGCTCAAATCCATGATCTTGACGTGCTAAATTAACTTCGGTTGCAGCCACAGAACGCGCTTTTTTTGAAAACCATAAAGTTAGTACCATCACAACACCAGCTAACAGCAGAAATATTGTTGGAGTTGGAACTTTACCCGCTAAAGCTTCCATACTAAATGCATCAGCAG
>CAMTWE010000143.1:0-2168 GCA_947085395.1 uncultured Bacteroidota bacterium
TCAAGCGTTCCAAACTCTGGATTGATACTGCGATAGTCTTTGATGGAATAATAACTTCCTAAACCGCCTTTGCGGTTTTTTACTCCAATTTCATGGATAGGCATCAGCCAAATAATATCCACACCCATTTCTTTTAATTTGGGAATGTCTTTGGTAAACGCTTCAAAAGTTCCTTCTGGAGAATATTGGCGAATATTGGCTTCGTAAATTACGGCTTTAGCCATCATTTCATCAGAAACTGGCGCTAAAACAGTTGTCTTTGGTTCTTGTTTGCACGCTATAAAAGTAAGCGCCATCGTTAAAAATAAAAATATTTTTTGCATAGTAAAAGTTATTTAGTTGATTAATTTTATTTTGATAGGTTTTTGTTGATTTTTTGATAAAGAAACTTTAACGGTGAGTTCTTTTGATTGCTGATTCCAGTCAAATAAAGTTTGTTTATTATCGATTAAAATTTGTGTTGGTTTATTTTTTAAATGATGAACTTTTAACATGATGGTTTTAGCTTCTGAAATAAAATTTTGACCTTGTTTTGGTTGAATCAACAATTCTATTTTCTTTTTATCGAGCTTACTTTCAAAAGAAAGTTGTTCAAACTGACCTTTTTCAAATGCATTGGGCGTTTTGCCGTCATCATGGTACAACTGACCCTTACTTTTCTTGACACTTTCATCAACATAAAAATGTAAATCGAAATGGTTTAATGAATAATCATCGGTGGTTTGTATGGTTTTTATCATCGGAATAAAAGCGCCACCGCGCACAAATAAAGGGATGTAATCTTCTTTCACTTCCACTTTTTGAGTGGTTCCGGCCTCCTGTTTTTGTCCGGTATAAAAATCAAACCAGTTGTTATTTTTGGGAAAATAAACTTCAATTTCTTTCAATCCGGCTTTTTTGATGGGCACCACTAAAAACGCATCGCCCCATAAATAACTGTCAGAAGTTTCTAAAAGATGTTTATTGGTGGGCTCTTCAAAAAATATAGGTCGCATTAAGGGTTTCCCTTTTTGGTTATTTTCAAACGCCAAAGTGTAATTATACGGCAATAATTGGTAGCGCAATTCAATCGATTTTTTGGCTAATGCTTTCGTTTTATCATCGTGAAAAACCGGTTCTGGCGCAATATGTTCTTGTGCGTGCGGTCTATAAATGGGCTGAAAAACACCGTATTGCAACCAACGGGTATAAAGTTCAGCATCAAATTGTTCACCACCTGCAAATCCGCCTAAATCAGAGTGCATATAAGCCAAACCTTGCATTCCCATTTGAAGTGCAATTTCGGGTTGTGGTTGCAATCCGCCCCAACTTCTGCTCACATCACCAGACCAGGGAATCATCCCCAATCGCTGAGAACCTGAATATCCGGCGCGCATCAAAATAAAAGGACGTTGCGATGGAAAATCTTTTTGATAACCTTCCTGAATTAAGCGCGCCCAATCGTGTCCATAAATATTGTGAACCTCATCGGCAGTGCCGGTATGATGCAACAAATCGGATGGATGTACTTCGGGTTCACCTAAATCGCCCCACCAACCGCTGACACCTTTTTGCGTAAATTCTTTGTAGATATTCCAAAACCAATCTTTTGCATCTGGATTGTAAATATCTATAATTCCGGTATTTCCGAAATAAAAATCATAACGATATGATTCTCCTGTGGATGTTTTTCCTAAAAATCCATTTTTATCGGCTTCTTCCCATTTTTTGGAGGTTGTTAAAATAAAAGGTTCTGTTACCAAAATTGTTTTAACACCTGCTGTTTTAAAATCGGCCATCATTTTTTCGGGAGTTGGAAACGAATCTTTTAAAAATTCAAAATTCCCCATATGTCCTTTAATGTCCTTTCCAAACCAATAAATATCAATGATAACGGCGTCTAACGGAATTTTTTCATCTAAAAATTTTTGAACCGTTTCTTTGACTTCTTTTTCTGAATGATAACCAAATCGGCTGGAAAAATTTCCAAAAGCCCAACGCGGAATCAAGGGTTGTTTTCCGGTTAAATTGGTATATTCATCCATTAAATCAGCCCAATTTTCACCGGCAATTACTTGATAAGTTGTTCTTCCGCTGATGGATTCATAACTTAAAGTATTGTTTTTCTTACTGTCTAAATCTAAAAATCCGATGGAGGCATTGTCAAAATGAACGGCATAAATTTTAGA
>CAMTWE010000144.1:0-22052 GCA_947085395.1 uncultured Bacteroidota bacterium
AAAACTCAATAGGAATAGAATTGAAGTAATAGATTTTTAAATATTAAATCCTGCAAATCCGCAGGATTTTTTAATTTTATACGCTATGGACAATCGCTTTAAAAATTCACAACTTATAAAAGACGAAGCTAAACGACTTGGTTTTGAAAGTTGTGGTATTGCTAAAGCCACTTTTTTAGAATCTGAAGCCCATAAATTAGATTTATTTCTTAAAAAAGGATTTCAGGGAGCGATGAAATATTTAGAAAATCATTTTGATAAAAGACTAGATCCTCGTTTGTTGGTTGATGGCGCTAAATCTGTAATTTCACTTTCGTACAATTATTATCCTCAAGAAAAACAAATAGAAAATACTTATAAAATAGCAAAATATGCCTACGGCGATGATTATCATGAGGTATTAAAAGATAAATTAAAAGCACTTTTGCATTTTATAGAAATCAATATTGGCGATGTAAACGGCAGAGCTTTTGTAGATTCGGCGCCAGTAATGGAAAGAACTTGGGCGCAAAAAAGTGGTTTAGGTTGGATAGGAAAAAATACCTTATTGCTTCAAAAAAAGAAAGGTTCGTTTCATTTTTTGGCAGAATTAATCATCGATTTAGATTTGGCTTATGACACTCCGTTTATCAATAATTTTTGCGGAAATTGTACTAAATGTATCGATGCTTGTCCAACAAACGCCATTTCAAATGAAGGTTATCTCCAAGCAAATCAGTGCATTTCCTATTTAACCATCGAATTAAAAAATGAAATTCCGAATGAATTTCAATTTAAAATGAATGATTGGATATTTGGATGTGATATTTGCCAGGATGTTTGTCCGTGGAATTCATTTTCTACATTTCATCAAGAAAAAGCATTTATTACTGACAATAATCTATTGAATTTCAATAAAAATGATTGGGAAGAAATTACAGAGGCAATTTTTTTTAAAATCTTCCAAAAATCACCACTCAAAAGAACTAAGTTCCATGGTATTAATCGCAATATTAACTTCATTAAAATGTAGATTTTAGCATAGTTTTAGAATTTTATCATTTATATTTGTTGATTCAATAAAACGTTAAAAATATGAGTGAGAACAAAATTTATAAAGATGCGTTAATATATCACGCAGAGCCAAAACCTGGAAAAATTCAGGTATTGCCTTCAAAAAGATATGCCACACAAAGAGATTTAGCTTTAGCATATTCACCAGGCGTTGCTGCTCCTTGTTTAGAAATTGAAAAAAACCCAGAAGATGTTTATAAATATACTGCAAAAGGAAATTTAGTTGCGGTAATTTCTAACGGAACTGCCGTTTTAGGATTGGGAGATATCGGCCCGCTTGCCTCTAAACCAGTAATGGAAGGAAAAGGTTTGTTGTTTAAAATTTTTGCAGATATTGATGTTTTTGATATTGAAGTTGATACCAAAGATATTGAAACTTTTATCCAAACTGTAAAAGCCATTGCCCCCACTTTTGGAGGAATTAATTTGGAAGATATCAAAGCGCCAGAAGCATTTGAAATTGAAAGAAGATTGATAGAAGAGCTCGATATTCCGGTAATGCACGATGACCAACACGGTACTGCAATTATTTCTGCGGCCGCTTTAAAAAATGCAGTTGAATTAGCTGGAAAAGAAATTGGTAAAGTTAGGGTTGTGGTAAACGGCGCTGGTTCATCTGCTATTTCTTGCTCTAAACTGTATGTTAAATTGGGCGTTAATCCAGCAAATTTGGTGATGTTAGACAGCAAAGGCGTTATTAGAAAAGACGCTTCAAATCTTTCCATAGAAAAAGCAGAATTTGCAACAGCACGCAATTTACATACTTTAGAAGAAGCCATGAAAGACGCAGATGTGTTTATTGGTTTGTCTAAAGGAAATGTAGTTTCTGTAGAGATGATAAAATCAATGAGCGATAATCCAATCGTTTTTGCGATGGCAAATCCAGATCCAGAAATTGCTTACGATTTAGCCATTAGTGCCAGAAAAGATATTATCATGGCTACTGGTCGTTCAGATCATCCTAATCAGGTTAATAATGTATTAGGATTTCCTTTTATTTTTAGAGGCGCTTTAGATGTAAGAGCTACTAAAATTAATGAAGAAATGAAAATGGCGGCGGTTCATGCTTTAGCAGATTTAGCCAAGCAATTGGTTCCAGAACAAGTAAATATTGCTTATAACGAAAAAAATCTACAATTTGGTAGAGAGTATATCATTCCAAAACCATTTGATGCGCGTTTAATTACAGAAATTCCACCAGCAGTTGCAAAAGCAGCGATGGATTCTGGCGTTGCCTTAAAACCAATTAAATGTTGGGATACCTATAAAGAAGAATTAGCAGAGCGTTTAGGAACAGGAAATAAATTGATGAGAATGCTCATGAGTAAAGCAAAATCGGATCCTAAAAAAGTAATTTTTGTAGAAGCAGACCAATTAAATGTTTTAAAAGCTGCACAAATTGCCCTTGAAGAAGGACTTGCAATTCCTATTCTATTAGGAAATAAAGAGGTTATAATTGAATTAATGAACGAGATTAATTTTGAAGCAGATTTAACAATTATTGATCCTTTTAGTGATGATGAAAAAGCAAGAAGAGAACGTTTTGCAAATATGTATTGGGAAAAAAGACAACGCAGCGGAATCTCTTTAATAGATGCTCAAAAACTAATGCGCGAACGCAATTACTTTGCTGCCATGATGGTAAATGAAAGTGAGGCAGATGCTTTAGTTACAGGTTATTCTAGAAGTTATCCAACATCTGCAAAACCAATGCTAGAATTAATAGGTAAAGATATTGGTGTAGAAAGAATTGCGGCAACCAACATTATGATGACCAAAAGAGGCCCAATTTTTATGTCGGATACCGCTTTAAATGTGAATCCAACGGCAAGAGAATTAGCAAAAATTGCTCAAATGACTGCGATCACCATGAAAATGTTTGGACAAGAACCAAATATTGCCATGTTATCCTACTCAAATTATGGTTCAGCTAAGTTTGAAAGTTCACAAAAAGTAGCGCAGGCAGTGGCTTATTTGCACAAAGTAATGCCAGAAATTAATGTTGATGGTGAAATACAAGTAGATTTTGCTTTGAATCCGGCAATGCTTAAAAATAAGTTTCCGTTCTCTAAATTAGTAGATAAAAAAGTGAATGGATTAATTTTTCCAAACCTAGATTCTGCCAATATTTCTTATAAAATTATCAAAGAATTAGCAGGTGTAGAAACTGTTGGACCTATTATTATGGGATTAAAAAAACCAGCACACATCATACAATTAGGCGCAACAGTAGATGAAATTGTGAGTGTTGTTTGTGTTGCTGTTGTTGATGCACAAGAAAAACAAAAAAAACAAGGATAATTTTCTTACATTTGGTTTTTAATGAAATAGCATGATTCATCATATTATTGGAAAACTAGTCGAAAAAAATCCAACTTATGTGGTAATTGAATCAAATGGCTTGGGCTATTTGATTCATATATCACTAAGTACTTATTCAAAAATTAGAGAAGAAGAAATTTTAAAACTCTACACACATCTATCTATTAAAGAAGATGCGCATACTTTATTTGGATTCTTTGACAAATCTGAAAGAGAAGTTTTTAGATTGTTAATTTCTGTTTCTGGCGTGGGTCCTTCTACAGCTAGAACTATGTTGTCCTCCATGACTGCCGAAGAAATACAAAGGGCAATTATGACAGAAGATGTTGTTACCATTCAAAGAGCTAAAGGAATTGGAGGAAAAACAGCGCAAAGAGTCATAATCGATTTAAAAGATAAAATTGCAAAAACCTGTGATATGGATGAAATCTCACTGGTATCAAACAATACAATTAAAGAAGAAACGTTATCAGCATTAGAAGTTTTAGGATATGTTAGAAAACAATCTGAAAAAATAGTAGATAAATTATTGCATGAAAATCCTAATTTTAAGGTAGAATCAATTTTAAAATTAGCACTTAAAAACCTATAGTAATTTGGAAAAACGGTTGGTTAAATATAAGTGGATAGTATTGTTGTTTTTTATTGCAGCAATAAACATCAATTCGTTGGCTCAAACTCCGCCTAGTCTTTTGCCCGTTTCTAATAATAATTTAAAAACATCCAAAGACTCTATACCAACTTTACCCTATTCATTTGACCATACCAAAGATGGAAAGTTATTTTTATCGTTGCCATCTACCAAAGAAATTATTTATGATGCAGTATTAAAACAATATATGATTGTTGAAAAAATTGGAAATTATGAGATAAAATATCCAATTTATATGACCGCTGATGAGTATAAAGAATATACTCAGAAAAAGGAAATGCTTTCTTATTTTAAAGATAAAGTTGGTGCAATTGATGGTAAAAAGAAAAATATTGAAGCCCAACAAAAAGATTTATTGCCTTCTTATTATGTAAATTCTAGTTTCTTTGAATCTATTTTTGGCGGAAATGTAATAGAAGTAAAGCCGCAAGGATCTATCAATGTAAAAATGGGGGTGTTGTATCAAAAGGTAGAAAATCCACAGGTTTCAGAACGCAATAGAAGCAGTGTAACTTTTGATTTTGACCAGCAAATTAGCGCTAGTATAGCCGCAAAAGTCGGAACCCGCTTAAAAGTAGCCGCAAATTACGACACCCAATCTACTTTTGATTTTCAGAATTTAGTGAAACTAGAATACACGCCCACAGAAGACGATATCATCCAAAAAATTGAAGTAGGAAATGTGAGTATGCCTATTAAAAACTCGCTTATTTCTGGCGCTCAAAGTTTATTTGGTGTAAAAACAGAATTGCAATTTGGACGCACCAGGGTATCAACTGTTTTTTCCGAGCAAAAATCGCAAACACGTTCTGTTGCCGCACAAGGTGGCTCTATTATCAATGAATTTGAATTGCGCACCTCTGATTATGATGATAACAAACACTTTTTTATCTCCCAATTTTTTAGAGACAATTTCAACAATGCGCTTTTAAATTTTCCACTAATTAACAGTCCGGTAAATATTACCAAAATAGAAGTTTGGGTAACCAATAAAACTTCTGCAACACAAGATATCAGAAACATTGTTGCTTTTGCAGATTTAGCAGAAAACAAAAGCATCAACATATTTAATCCCAATGTTTTTCCAGTTCCATTAAAGCAAGATCCTTCTAATGAGGCCAATAGTTTAATCAATTTTTTCACTGCAAATAATGCTATTAGAAATATTTCAACTGTTTCTGCTACTTTATTGCCTTTAGGAATGTTACAAGGACGCGATTTTTCGGTGCTAGAAAATGCGCGAAAATTAAGTCCGAATGAATTTAAATTACATCCGCAATTAGGATTTTTATCCTTGAACAGACGCTTAAATGATGGCGATATTTTAGCAGTTGCTTACGAATATACCATTAGCGGCAATTCAAATGTTTTTAAAGTAGGGGAGTTAACTTCTGATGGAGTTACAGCACCCGCAAATATTATTGTTAAGTTATTGCGCAGCGAAATTGTAAACACTTCAGTTCCAATGTGGAAATTGATGATGAAAAATATTTATGCCTTAGGAACTTATCAAATTCAGCCAGACGGTTTTAGATTTGAACTTTTATATAAAGATGATGCCACCGGTGTGCCGCTTAACGTTTTACAAAAAGCTGTAACACCTGGAATTGCAGATAAAACTTTGTTAAATCTTTTTAGTTTAGATAGGTTAAACAGCAGTTTTATTCCCACACCAAAAGGCGATGGATTTTTTGATTATGTAGAAGGAATCACCATTGATTCTGAAAACGGATTGGTAATTTTTCCAAAAGTAGAACCATTCGGCGCCGATTTAAAAGCAAATTTTACGGCACTAGCAGATGATAAATATGTGTTTAATGAGTTATATACAAAAACCATTTCTGAAGCTAAAAACAATCATCAAGAAAAAGATAAATATTTATTAAAAGGATATTTTAAATCTGAAAGTGCCAGCGGTATTCCGTTAGGCGCCTTTAACGTTCCGCAAGGATCTGTAAAAGTAACAACCGGAGGTAGGTTGTTGGTAGAAGGAGTAGATTATGTTGTTGATTATCAAATTGGACGCGTTAAAATTATCAATCCAAGTTTATCTAATTCTGATACCCCTATACAAGTGTCGGTTGAGAATAATTCGGCATTTAATTTACAATCTAAAAGATTTTTAGGTGTAAACGTAGAACATCAATTTTCAGATAAATTAATTGCAGGCGCCACTATTATCAATCTAAATGAAAAACCTCTTACCCAAAAAGCAGTATTTGGATACGAACCAATTAACAATACAATTGTAGGTTTCAATGCCAATTTTAATACAGAAGTGCCGTTTTTTACCAAGTTGGTTAATAAATTACCAAATATAGATACCGATGTAATTTCTAATTTTTCTGTTCGCGGAGATTTTGCATACCTAATTCCCGGTTCTCCAAAAAGATCACAATTTGAAGGAGAATCTACTTCTTATTTAGAAGATTTTGAAGGATCGGAAACTCCTTTGGATATTAAATCACCTTTGCAGTGGTTTTTAGCGAGCACTCCACAAAAATTTCCAGAATCTTCTTTAACTGATGATTTGCGATACGGTAGCAATAGAGCAAAACTTGCTTGGTACACTATTGATCAAATATTTTATGGAGGTTCTGGTCTTAAACCAAAAAATATTGATAATTTAGAATTGTCTAGAGCAGAAGTTAGACGGGTAAATTTCAATGAAATTTTTCCACAACAAGATTTAGATATTACCCAATCATCTATAGTAAGAACTTTAGACTTAGCATATTTTCCTAGTGAAAGAGGTAGTTTTAATTATGATACCAATAATATAACAAACGGAAGTTTTTCCAATCCGCAAGATCGTTGGGGTGGTATCATGCGCTCTTTAATCACTACAGATTTTGAACAAGCCAATGTAGAATATATCCAATTTTGGATGCAAGATCCTTTTTATAACAATATATATTCTATCAAAGAAACCGAAGGTTTGCCAATTGGTGTAAATCCGAATGCTTTGGAAAATCAGGTTGGAGCGTTGTATTTTAATTTAGGAAACGTATCCGAAGATATTATTAGAGATGGTAAAAAAATGTACGAAAACGGACTTCCAGCAGATGGAAGTAACATTAATATCACACAAACTAATTTAGCAAGAGTTCCTTCTAAACAATCATTAATTTATGCTTTTAGTGAAAGTGATGCCGATAGAGTTAACCAAGATTTAGGTTTAGATGGATTAGATGATGCCACCGAAATTACCAAATTTGGAAGTATTTTTGGTTCCGATCCATCATCAGATAATTACAAATATTTTAGAGGAAGTGATTATGACAATCAAAATGCCTCAGTTATTACAAGGTATAAACAATTTAACAATACCCAAAATAACTCAACAAATGACCCTAAAGAATCGTTTCCAACTGCTGCAACTACTTACCCAGATGTAGAAGATATTAACCGTGACCAAACCATGAACACGGTAGAAAGTTATTATGAATATAAAGTATCACTTAATAAAGCCGATTTAGTAGTAGGTCAAAACAGAATTGTAGATGAGAAAGTTGTATCGGTTGTTTTACAAGATGGTAGTAAAAAAGACTTTAGATGGTTGCAATTTAGAATTCCTGTAACAACACCAGATGAAGCGGTAAATGGAATTACTGGTTTTAGTTCCATCCGATTTATCAGAATGTATTTAACCAAATTTAAAATACCGGTTGTATTGCGTTTTGCAGAATTAGAATTGGTAAGAGGCGATTGGAGAAGATTTCACAAAACATTGAATTCTGCAATTGAACCACCCCAAAATCTAACACAAACCGATTTACAAAATTTTGAAGTTGGGGTAGTTAATATAGAAAAAAACGAAACCAAACAACCCATTCCTTATGTTTTACCTCCCGGTACTAGACGTGAAATATTACAAGGAAGTACCACATTACAAAAACAAAATGAACAATCATTATTGTTAAAAGTAAACGATTTAATTCCGAATGAATCTAGAGCCGTATTTAAAAATGTAAGCATGGATTTGAGAATGTATAAACGATTAAAAATGTTTATTCACGCCGAAGGAATTAGAACAAAACCATTGGTGAGAGACAATGATTTAAAAGCAATTATACGTTTGGGAAGTGATTTGAATGAAAATTTTTATCAAATAGAAGTTCCGCTTAAAATTACCAGTTTCGGTGCCATTACCGCCCAAGAAATATGGCCATCAGAAAATAATTTTGATGTTTTATTAGCACATTTAACAAACCTAAAATTGTTGAGATTTAATGCAGGAATCGCGCCACATTTGTTGTATCCAGCAATTGGAAGCCCTTCTCCAATAGATGGTTTAACAGGATATGAAGTTCGGGTTAAAGGAAATCCTAATCTTGCCAATGTAAAAACCATTATGTTAGGCGTAAAGAATAGTTCAGTCACCAATCAATTTGCAGAAATTTGGTTTAATGAGTTACGAGTTTCAGACTTTGACAATGAAGGTGGATGGGCAGCCGTAATTGGCGCAGATGCAAATTTCGCAGATTTTGCCAATGTTTCTATAACAGGTAGAATGGAAACCAAAGGTTTTGGCTCTATAGAACAACGGGTGAATGAAAGAAATCAACACGAAACAAAATTATACGACGCCGTTACCAGTTTAAATATTGGAAAAGTATTGCCCAAAAATTGGGGACTTCAAATTCCGTTGAATTATGCACGATCTGAAGAATTTAGAGATCCTAAATACGATCCTCAATATCAAGATGTTTTGTTTGATGATGCAAAAGATATCAATCCAAACAGCAATAAAGCGCAAGATTATACCAAAAGAACCAGTATTAGTTTCTTAAATGTAAGAAAAGAAAAATCTAGCAGTCAAAAGGATTTAAAGTTTTATAGTATAGAAAACATTTCTGCATCGTATGCCTTTAATGAAATGACACGAACCAGTTATGAAATACAAAAATATTTAGATCAAAATGTAAGAGCTGCAATAAACTATAACCATTCTTTTAAACCCTGGGAAATAGAACCGCTTAAAAAAGTTACCTTTTTAAATAACAAATATTTAAAATTAATTCAAGATATTAACATCAATTTTATACCCTCAAGTATATCATTAAACGCTGGTATAATTAGAAGTTACAATGAACAACTTTCTAGAAGTTTAATAGAAGGTTTGCCAGAATTACCCACACTTACCCAACGTAGATTTATGTTTGATTGGGATTATGGTGTAAATTATAACCTAACAAAATCACTTCAATTTACTTTTAGAGCCGTAAATAATTATTTATATGATGATTTTGCGCAGGATGAAGACATTAAAATATTCGATAAATTTTTAAGCTTTGGGCGCCCAAAACAATACCATCAAACGTTAAACGGAACTTATAAAATTCCGTTACAAAAAATTCCATTGGTAGATTTTATCACTTCTAATTATACTTATACGGCAGATTTTGATTGGCAAGCATCTTCCTCTTATTTTCAAGAACAAATAGGAAACACCATTCAAAATGCCAATACGCATAACTTAAGTGTAGATTTAGATATGACTAAATTTTACCGTAATATTGGTTTAACGGGTGTTAATGCAAGTGGAAATCAACGAAATACAGCAACACCAACAACAGCAACACCAACCAATAATTGGTTAAATTCTATTAAAAATACTTTAACCTCTGTTAAAAAGGCGCGCTTAAGTTATTCAGAAAATAACGGAACGTTGTTGCCAGGTTATGTGCCATCCATCGGATTTTTAGGCAGGGATAATTATGCAGGCAGCTTAGCACCAACTTTAGGATTTGTTTTTGGAAGTCAAATAGACATCAGAAATATGGCAATAGAAAAAGGATGGTTGTTGTCTAGAAATGCCACAGATCCGTATTATAATAAAACTTACAGTCAAACCCATTTTGAAAAATTAGATGTATCAGTAGATATTAAGCCCAATAATTTTTTAGACATTGAATTGTTAGCCAATAAAATATATACCAATAATAAATCACAACAATTAGATGTGGTTAATGGCGTTTTAGATGCGCAAGCACCAATTTCAGAATTTGGAAATTTCAGTTCCAGTTTTTTAATGATAAGAACCAGCTTTAAAAATTACGACCAACTATTTGAAGATTTTAAAAATAACAGAACTACTATTGCAGAAAGATTTGCTGCACAAGCCAATTTGCCAACAACAAATGGCTTTGGAGAAAATAGTCAACAAGTTATGTTACCAGCATTTTTAGCGGCCTACTCAGGTCAGTCTGCCGATGGTGTTAAACTAAGTCCATTTAGAAATGTGCCCATGCCCAATTGGAAAATAAGCTATAAAGGATTGATGCAATTTAAATGGTTTAAAGATAATTTCAGAAGTTTTACTGTTTCGCATAGTTATCGCTCTTTATATTCTATCACTAATTACACCAATAACCTTCAGTATCAGGAAAATACTGCTTATATTAATAAAGATATTTCTGGCAATTTTTATAATAAATTATTGTTATCAAACGTAAATCTAATAGAAGAGTTTTCGCCCTTAATAAAAGTTGATATGCGCATGCAAAATTCGCTTTCATTTAAAGGTGAAATTAAAAAAGACAGAGCTGTAAGCCTTAATTTTAATAACAATTCTGTGATGCAAGTTAAAGGTTTTGAATATGTTTTTGGAGTTGGATATCGCATCAAAGACGTACAGATGCGTTTTAGAATTGCCGATGAGCAAACCAACGCAAAAGGTGATATAAATTTAAAATTAGATGTATCTTTGCGCGATAATATTACCTTGATACGTTCTATAAACGAACAAAATGATCAAATAACAGGAGGTCAACGTTTGTTATCTCTCAAGTTTTTAGCAGATTATGCCTTAACTAAAAACTTAACCAGTTCATTTTATTTTGACCAAAACGCATCAAGTTATGCCATTTCTACAGCATTCCCTAGAAAATCAATAGGAGCCGGAATTAGCGTTAGATATTTAATTGGAAATTAAAGAATTCAAATAATTAATTAATATATAATCAAATGAAAATACCAGCACATTTAAAGTACACTAAAGATCATGAGTGGATACTTATAGAAGGAGAAATTGCCACCATCGGCATTACTCACTTTGCCCAAGGAGAACTTGGAGATATCGTTTATGTTGATGTAGATACCGTTGAAGAAACCGTTGAAAGAGATAGCGTTTTTGGTTCTGTTGAAGCCGTAAAAACAGTTTCAGATTTATTTATGCCTTTAACCGGAGAAGTATTAGCGCTTAATGATATTTTAAGTGATGAACCTTCTAAAATTAATTCTGATCCTTATGGAGATGGATGGATAATTAAAGTTAAAATAGCCGATCTATCACAAGTTGATGATTTATTAGATGCTCAAGCGTATAGCGAACTTATTGGAGGATAAATCCTTAATTATAGCAATTGCACTAACGATATTAATTGCATATTTAAGTTTTACATCCAAACAGATACCCGAAATAGAAATTGGGAATATTGATAAATATGCACATATAATATTTTATACAATTTTAAGCTTTAGTTGGTTCCTTGCATTAAGTATAAAAAATACCAGCAAATACAAATCATTATTAATTGGCTTCTGTGTTTTATTTTATGGTATAATTATTGAGGTGATTCAAGAAAATTATACAACCAATAGAGAAGGAGATATTTACGATGTAATTGCCAATGCCATAGGTATTTTAATTGGATTTGGAATATTCATATTTTGGAAACAAAAAATAAAGGTTTTAAAATAAATTGCAATTGTTATATAAAAATTATTAAATTAGCACCTTATAAAATTAGTTATCAATGAAAATTAAGAAAAGCCCTAAAGCAACCTTAGAAAATTACAATAAGTTGTTTATGCAATTAGGTTTAGTACTTGCCCTTTTGGTAGTGCACTTAGCTATTGAATATAAAACT
Organism: uncultured Bacteroidota bacterium; assembly: GCA_947085395.1. Classification (GTDB taxonomy): domain Bacteria; phylum Bacteroidota; class Bacteroidia; order Flavobacteriales; family Flavobacteriaceae; genus JAGXRT01. Next base: position 11,902 of record CAMTWE010000144.1, read on the forward strand.
TATGATCGTGTTATTACTCAATTAGGTGATAATATGATGGCTGCAGTTGAAGAAGAAGATATTCCGTTAACGCAACGTATTGAAACTGCACCACCACCACCAGCACCACCACCAACAATTCCTGATAAAATTGAAGTGGTAAAGGATGATAAAAAAATTGTGGAAACTCAATTAAAATCAACCGAATCTGATGAGAAAGTTGCGGTTAAAGTTCGCGAGATAGTTGAGGTAAAAGAAGAAGAAGATGTTGTTGAAGACGTCCCTTTTGCTATTATCGAAGATGTTCCTGTTTTCCCGGGATGTACTGGAACTAAAGAACAAAAACGTGATTGTTTAAATGATAAAATTAATCAACATGTTGGTAAAAAATTCAACGCAGAATTGGCGCAAGAATTAGGTTTATCACCTGGAAAGAAAAGAATTTCTGTGATGTTTACCATCAACAAAAATGGTGATATTGTTGATATTCAAGCAAGAGCACCACACGTTCGTTTAGAAAAAGAAGCCATCAGAGTTATCGAATCATTGCCTAAAATGCAACCCGGTAAACAAAGAGGTCGTCCGGTTGGCGTAAAATACAGCTTACCAATTACGTTTAACGTAGAGTAAATATTTTTTTACACTATTTAAAACCATCCCGCAACTGCGGGATGGTTTTTTTGTTTTGTATTTTTAAAGTTTAAAGTAAAAAGTTTAATGTTTTCTCTAAAAGTTCATGATGCCAACTAAATTGTTTTAGTTGATGAAATTTCAATTCTAAATTTGTATTTTCACTTCTCACATCTCAATGCTCAATTCTCACATCTCAATTCTAGTTTAACAAATGGTATTGATACTGAATTTTAGTCATAAAAAAACCGACACATCAGCATCGGTTTTTTTACTATTTATATCAGGAAAAGTTTATCCTCCGAAGTCGTCAAATCGAACATTTTCATTTGGAATACCAAAATCATCACACATTTTAACAACGGCATTATTCATAAGTGGAGGTCCGCAGAAATAGAATTCTATATCTTCTGGTGCATCGTGTTTAGTTAAATAATTGTCAATAACTGCTTGGTGTACAAATCCGACAAAACCATCTCCTTTGGTATCATTTACATCAGTTTTAGCAACCCAATTGTCTTCTGGCAAGGGTTCTGACAATACCAAGAAAAACTTAAAGTTAGGGAATACGCGTTCTAATTTTCTAAAATGTTCAATATAGAACAATTCGCGTTTAGAACGACCTCCATACCAATAGGTAACTTTTCTGTTAGATTTTAAGGTGTTAAATAAATGGTATAAATGTGAACGCATCGGTGCCATTCCGGCACCACCTCCAATGTATAACATTTCTGCATCAGATTCATTGATAAAAAATTCACCATATGGACCCGAAACGATTACTTTATCTCCTGGTTTTTTAGAGAAAATATAAGATGATGCGATTCCTGGATTGATATCAGACCAAGTCCCTTTTGCTCTATCAAATGGAGGGGTAGCAACCCGAACGTTTAACATCACTTTTCTTCCTTCTGCAGGATAAGAAGCCATGGAATAGGCGCGTTCTACGTTATCGCCATTTTTCATCACTAAAGGCCACATTTTAAAGTTATCCCATTCTGATTTAAATTTTTCTGGTTCACCAGGATGATCTTCTGGATGTGCGGTGATATCTATATCAGCATATTTAACCTCACATTTAGGAATTTCTATTTGGATGTAACCACCAGCTTTATAATTCATATCTTCTGGCAATTCTACAATAAATTCTTTGATAAATGAGGAAACATTGTAATTAGAAACTACAGTAGCTTCCCATTTTTTAATACCAAAAACTTCATCTGGAATTGTAATATCCATGTCTTGTTTTACTTTAACCTGACAAGATAAACGTATGCCATGTGCAATTTCTTTACGGGTAAAATGTGGTGTTTCTGTTGGCAAAATTTCACCACCACCAGAATTTACATGGCATTCACATTGCACACAAGTTCCACCCCCGCCACAAGCTGAAGGTAAAAATATTTTATGTTCTCCTAAGGTTCCTAAAAGGGTTCCTCCAGATTCTACTTCTATTACTTTATCACCATTGATGGTAATTTTCACTTTACCAGAGGGTAATAATTTTGCTTTGGCAATCAACAATCCTGTTACTAAAATTAGTATCAGAATTAATGAGAATGCAATACTTGATAAAATTGTAGTCATTATTTCTTTACTATTTTTAGATTATAATTTAATTCCCATAAAACTCATAAATCCGATAGCCATTAAACCAGTAATGATAAAGGTAATTCCTAATCCTCTTAAAGGAGCTGGAACATTTGAGTAAGCTATTTTTTCTCGAATGGCAGCAATTGCCACAATGGCTAATAACCAGCCAATTCCTGATCCAAAACCATAAATTGTTGCTTCTGTTATGGTAACAAAATCTTTTTGTTGCATAAACAATGAACCTCCTAAAATAGCACAGTTAACTGCAATTAGAGGTAAGAAGATTCCCAATTCACTGTACAAGCCAGGAGAAAATCGCTCAATAATCATTTCGACTAATTGAACCATAGAAGCAATTACAGCAATGAATAAAATAAAGCTTAAAAAGCTTAAATCTACCTCTGCATATTCAGTCCCAAGCCAAGCTAAAGCGCCTTGTTTTAAAATGTAGTTATCTAATAAGTAGTTAATAGGGAGTGTAATTGTTAACACAAAAATTACTGCTGCACCTAAACCTACCCCGGTTTTTACTGTTTTAGATACGGCAAGATAAGAGCACATTCCTAAGAAATATGCAAATATCATGTTCTCTATAAAGATACTCTTAACAAATAAGTTAGCTAATTCCATATGTATCTATTTATTTTTCTATTAATTTTCTATTTCTAGAGCGTTGTGCCCAAATTAAAACTCCTACAACTATTAAAGCCATTGGAGCCAACAACATCAAACCGTTATTCTGATATCCCATATCATAAAATGATTGTGGCACAATTTGAACACCGTATAGTTTTCCAGAACCTAAAAGTTCTCTAATAAATGCTACAATTATTAAAATAACTGCATATCCAATGGAGTTCCCTATACCGTCTAAAAATGCTTTCCACGGACCGTTTGCTAAAGCAAAAGCTTCTAAACGACCCATTATTATACAGTTGGTAATAATTAAACCAACAAATACGGATAATTGTTTACTAACTTCATATGAATATGCTTTCAATACTTGGTCTACTAAAATTACTAAGGCAGCAACTATCACTAGTTGTACAATGATTCTAATTCGGTTTGGAATCATATTTCTTAATAATGAAACGATCACGTTACTTGCAACAAGAACAAATAATACAGAAACTGACATTACAATTGCGGGTTCTAATTTAACGGTAATCGCTAAAGCAGAACATATGCCTAATACCTGAATTGAAATAGGGTTGTTATCATCTAACGGATCCTTTAACAATTGTAGGTTTTTCTTTGAAAATAATCCTTCTTTATTTGACATAATTAATTATTTTGAAAATAAGGTAAATAATTAGAGATTCTCTCCTGAACCATTTTTGATACGGCGTCACAGGTAATAGTTCCTCCTGAAATACCATCAACTCCATGTAGGTTTTCATCTGGAGTGCCTCCTTTAACCACGGTTACAGAAACAAAATTACCTTCGGCTGTAAAACCAAGAGAAGCATCTTTTAAGATTTGCTTACCGATAAACATATCTCCAAACCATTTTTGGTTGATTTCTGCTCCTAAACCTGGTGTTTCAGCTTTATGATCAAAAACAGCACCTATTATGGTGTTTTTATCTTCTTCTAAAGCGATATAGCCCCAAATGGAATCCCATAATCCAGCCCCAAAAAGTGGAACGATATAGAATTTTTTGCCATCTTTTTCAGCTATGTATAAAGGAAATCGTTGCTCTTCAATAGGTTTTTTAATTTCCTTTTTTAAGTTTAATGTAAAAGCGTTTACACTTTCATCAATAGTACCATCAGCTTTTAAAGAGATTTGCTGTTTGATATATTTATTAAAAGTGGTTTCCATTTCACTCATGTCTGACATAAGATTTAATGTTGTGAGAATATTATGCATTTTCTCATTGCGCACATTATTTTCTTGTAAAGGTTTTAGGTTGGTTGCTGCAAATGCAAGAACTGCTGCAACAACAACCACTAATACGATGGCGAAAATAAAGGTATAAGCATTACTATTTCTATCCATAACTTAAGCTGCTTTAAGGTTTTTAACTAAACGTTTATTTCTACGTTTAATATTTCTTTCAATTACGTAATGGTCAATGGTTGGCGCAAATACGTTCATCAACAAAATAGCCAACATAATTCCTTCTGGATATGCTCCGTTGAAAACACGAATCATAATTGCAAATATTCCAATGAGGAAACCATAAATCCATTTTCCGGCATTGGTTTGTGCTGCGGTTACAGGATCTGTAGCCATAAAAACGATACCAAAAGCTAAACCACCTACTAATAAGTGTTGCCACCAAGGAAATTGCATTAATGCATTTACCCCCCAAGCGTTAAATATCAATCCCATAACTGCTGCTCCAATTACACTAGATAGCATAATTCTCCAACTGGCAACTCCGGTGAATATCAATAAAGCGGCTCCTATTAATATCATCAATATAGAAGTTTCTCCAATGGATCCGGGAATATATCCCATAAACATTTCCATTACACTATATGATTGTGCGTTGTTTGATGCCAATGTGCCAAGAATAGTTTCTCCTGATACGCCATCAATTGTAGAAGCATCTGCTACCCAAACTTTATCTCCAGACATAAACGGAGCGTAAGAGAAGAATGCAAAAGCCCTTGCTATTAAAGCAGGATTCATGATATTCATTCCGGTACCTCCAAATACTTCTTTTCCAATAACTACGGCAAATACTACCGAAAGTGCTAACATCCATAAAGGTAAATCAATAGGCATAATTAACGGAATTAACATACCCGTTACTAAATATCCTTCGTTTACTTCATGTCCGCGAATTATGGCAAAAATAAATTCTATTCCCAATCCTACTACATAGGATACTATTACCATTGGGATTACTTTAAGCGCGCCAAACATAAATACATCCATAAATGGAAATATATAGTTTGGATCATCTGTTGGGTTTGGTAATTGCGAAAAATGTTGGTATCCAACATTCCACATTCCGAAAAATAATGCAGGAAGTAGTGCTAAAACTACTACATACATCAATCTTTTTAAATCGTTTCCATCTCTAACATGTGCACCCATTTTGGTGGTATGGTTTGGAACGAACATAAAAGTGTCAAAAGCGAAGTACACCGGAGCATACTTTTCAAACTTGCCTCCTTTATCGAAGTTTGGTTTGATTTTATCTAATTGTTTTCTTAAAAAATTCATCTGTTCTAATTTTTTATCCTACTTCTTCAACCATTAAATCTAAACCTCTTCTAATGATTTCTTGAGCTTCAATTTTTGAAGTACTCACGAATTCAACCAATGCAAAATCTTCTGGAGCTACTTCGTAAATTCCTAAATTTTCCATTTTTTCTATATTGTTAGCCATGGTTGCTTTCAATAATTGCATTGGGTAAATATCCATTGGCATTACTTTTTCCATTTCACCTGTTACCACAAAAGCACGTTCTTCACCATTTAAATTAGTGTCTAAATTGTATTCTTTGTTGGGTGTTAACCAAGAGAAAAATGCTCTGTTAATGCTCAATTTATTGTTGCCAATAAATGGATGCCAACCTAAAAATTCATAGTGATTTCCTTCTGGAATTACCGATATTAGATTGTCATAAAATCCTAAGAATTTATTTGTACTGATGTTTGTACCTGTTAACACATTTCCGCTTATTACACGAACATTGGCATTAGGAACATTTTCATTAATCAATGCATTTACATCAGCTCCTAGTATCGTTTTAAAATACTTGGGTTTTGTAACTTCGCTTCCAGCTAAAGCGATGATGCGGGTAGCATCAAATTTGCCTTGTAAAAACAATCGGCCAATAATAGCTACATCTTGTGGATTAATAACCCAAACTCTTTCTCCTCTGTTAATTGGATTGATAAAATGAATTTGAACGCCAACATTTCCTGCCGGATGTACCCCAAAAACTTGATGAATTTCAACTCCTTTAGTGTTGTTAAAGAAAGAATTGGTAGTACCATCAACCGATAAATGAACTTTACCAGTAGTTAATTTTCTTAATGCATCAATTCCTGTTTGAAACGCAACTTGTTCATTTTCCAACGCAAAAGAATCATCTGTTGCTAATGGAGCAGAAGAAAAGGCAGATACAAAAATAGCTTTTGGCTGGTCTGTTGGATTTGCCACAACATCATATGGACGTTGTTTTATAAAAGGCCAACAACCACTAGCTAATAATTGTGCTTTTACCTCATCAGAAGTAAGTTCACTCAGATTTTTGATGCCAAAATCTTTGTAAGAATCGATAGCGTCTGCAGCGATTTTAATGTCTAAAATCTTGCGTTTAGCCCCACGGTTAATTTCAATAATTTCTCCGCTAACAGGCGATGTGAACTTAATGTCTTCATTTTTTTTAGAAAAGAAGAGGGGTTCACCTGCCATTATTTTATCACCAACTTTTACGGTAAGTTTTGGAATAATACCTTGAAAATTTGATGGATTGATAGCGAAGACTTTCGAACGTGAAGCAACTGAAATTTCTTTTTCAGCTTTCCCTTTGAGCTTTATTTCTAGCCCTTTTTTGATTCGAATGTCTTTTGACATATGTTAATTAAAATTTATATTATGAATATTATTTTTTTAAATTGTCGCAAATTTAAGAAATAAACATTATTTAATGCCATTTTTTGCATTTATAATCATTCTAAATTACACTGAATTATGTAAATAACTTTTAGTATTTTTAACCTCGATAACATTTATTAAAATGAATAAGCCCTTTTTGTTTTTTTCACTCCTAATAATTACTACGCTAAGTAATTTTAATGCTGTTTATGCTCAAAACAATTTTACAACTGATGTTGAGTATATTAAAACGGTTGTATTAAAATCTGAAACAACCAATGCATTTGCTCCAATTTTTAGATTGGGTGAAACTTTTAGCTTGAGTTTTGATGATGTTGAAGCCGATGAAAAAGATTATTATTACCTAATTGAGCATTGTGATTATAATTGGAATAAATCCAACATAACTGCCAATGAATATGTAATTGGATTTAATAAAAACAGGATTAGAAATTATGAAAATTCTTTTAACACCTTGCAATATTACACACATTACACCGTTAGTTTTCCCAATGAAAAAACAAAAATTATACTAAGTGGCAATTATCTACTTTCTGTTTTAGATGAAAATGATGAAATAGTTATGACTAGAAAATTGGTAGTTGTTAGCCCAAAAACTGATGTTGGAGTAACCATTCATAGAACAAGAGCTATCGAAACCATTACAACACAACAAACGGTACAATTTGTAGTTAATTATTCAAATTTAAATCTAAACAATCCATCCGAAGAAATAAAAGTCGCCATCTTACAAAATAATAATTGGAATACGGCACTTTATAATTTAAAACCTCAGTACTTTAAAATGAATCAATTGGTTTATAAATATGATAAGGAAACAAGTTTTTGGGGTGGTAATGAATATTTGAATTTTGACAATAAAATCATCAGAAACACCTCACTCAATATTAGTAAAGTTTTTTTAGGTGATGATATTTTTTACACCTATTTATTTACCGATGAAGAACGCCATAAAAAACCCTATACTTATTTTCCAGATATCAACGGCAATTTTTTGGTACGCAATTTAGAAGGTGAAAATGCCGCTTTAGATGCTGATTATACTTGGGTACATTTTTCTTTAAAAACTGATAATCAAATTCATAATAAAGATATTTATGTATATGGAAATTTTAATAATTGGCAGTTTTCACCCATCAATAAAATGAAATTCAACAATAGAACTGGCTTATATGAATTGCCAATTTTATTAAAACAAGGATTTTATAATTATAGATTTGCCACTTTAGACCCAAAAGAAAAAGTAAACAATTACGAAATTGATGGTTCTTTTTTTCAAACTGAAAATGAATATACGGTTCTCGTTTATTATCGAAAAATGGGCGCCCGATTTGATGAAGTTATCGGAATTGGAAGTGCTTATTCTGATGTAATAAACCAGTAAATATTAAATATTTTTATCGAATATTAATCTTCTAAAAAATTTATTTTAAATTGATAATTACATGCTTTTCTGTAGAATAAATTGCGTTAAAAAGTTGTATTTTTGTGTCAAATTTTAAACATTAAAACAACCTTACAATGGCTTCAGGATTTTATAAAGTACCAAAAGCAGTTAATGAACCTGTAAAATCGTATGCGCCTAATAGTGCAGAACGAAAAGAATTGATAGATACATATCGCAAAATGTATCAAGAAAAAATTGACATCCCATTTTATATTGGCGGACAAGAAATTAGAACCGGAAAAACGAATTCTATTCATCCACCACACGACCATCAACATACTGTTGGTCAATACCATTTAGCCGAAAAAGAACATATTGAATTGGCTGTTCAAAAAGCGTTAGAAGCTAGAAAACTTTGGGCAGCTACTAGTTGGGAGCATCGCGCAGCCATATTTTTAAAAGCTGCAGAATTATTAGCAGGGCCTTTTAGAGCAAGAATGAATGCTGCTACAATGATTGGGCAATCTAAAAATGTGTATCAGGCAGAAATTGATGCCGCCTGTGAATTGATAGATTTTTTGCGTTTTAACGTAGAATTTATGACCGAAATTTATACCAATCAACCAATTTCATCACCCGGAATTTGGAACAGAATGGAATACCGTCCGTTAGAAGGATTTGTATATGCCATTACCCCTTTTAATTTTACCGCAATTGCAGGAAATTTACCCGCATCGCCTGCTTTAATGGGGAATGTAGTAATTTGGAAACCCGCCGCTACCCAAGTATATTCTGCTTATGTAATTATGGAATTGTTTAAAGCAGCAGGTTTGCCCGATGGCGTTATTAATATGGTTACCGGAAATTCTGCCATGATTACCGATGTGATGTTAAATAGCGCTGATTTTGCCGGAGTTCATTTTACCGGTTCTACACCAGTATTCAATAGCTTTTGGGAAACCATTGGTAAAAATGTAGGAAATTACAAATCGTATCCAAGAATTGTTGGTGAAACAGGCGGAAAAGATTTTATTTGGGCGCATCCAACTGCCAATCCGCAAGAAGTTGCAACCGCTATTTCTAGAGGCGCTTTTGAGTATCAAGGTCAGAAATGCTCTGCCGCTTCTCGTGCGTATTTACCAAAAAGTTTATGGAATGATATCAAAATTGCCCTCGTAAAAGATGTTAAATCTTTTAAAATGGGAACTCCAGAAGATACTTCAAACTTTATCAATGCGGTTATTGATAACAGAGCTTTTAAAAAATTATCTGGTTATATTGATCAAGCCAAAAAAGATGCAGATGCAGAAATTTTAATTGGTGGTGGTTATGATGATAGCGTTGGATATTTTATAGAACCAACGGTAATTGTAACTACCAATCCGTATTACGAAACCATGTGTACCGAATTGTTTGGTCCAATTATCACCATATATATTTATGAAGATGCGCAATGGGAAGAAATTTTAGATGTTATAGATAATACGGGTGAATTTGCTTTAACAGGTGCTATTTTTAGTGGCGATAGATATGTAATTAAAACCGCTACTGATAAATTAGAAAATGCTGCTGGTAATTTTTATATCAATGATAAACCAACCGGAGCGGTAGTAGGGCAACAACCTTTTGGAGGCGCTCGCGGTTCTGGAACCAATGATAAAGCAGGATCTGTTTGGAATTTATTGCGTTGGGTTTCTAATAGAACAATAAAAGAAACCTTTGTAACACCTAAAGATTATAGATATCCGTTTTTAGGCGAATAAGTTTTAAAATCAAAAAACCTCAAGATTTCTTGAGGTTTTTTTAGTTTATAATATTGATGTGTTGCTAATTTGAATGCTTTTTTGAATTATAAACATTACAACATTTTAACTTTAAACTTTAAACTTTTTAAAATTACGGTTGTCCGCCTTCAAAATTTTCTGCGCCTGGTAATAAATCGATTAATTTATGTGGACTGTGAATTAAAATAGGAAT
>CAMTWE010000145.1:0-7814 GCA_947085395.1 uncultured Bacteroidota bacterium
GCAGATGCGTGGCAAAAGTATGCCGTAGTGTATGTGTATGAACTTCTTTTTGAATACCCGCTGCTTTTGCAACTTGTTTCACCGCCCATTGCACGCCTCGTTGAGAATATCTACTATCAAAATCTCCGCCTGCTCGGTTAGTTATTATCCCAATCATCAGGTTTTACATTATAACCAGTACTGAAAACTTTTCGTTGTTTTTTAAAAGTAATTCTACATAGTATAATGCAAATTCCAATAGCATTCATCTTACGTTTATATATAATATATTGTTTTTCATAGTTATATGTTTAATAAATAGGTGTCTTTTTTTAAATAAGTACGGGCTTAAAGCTGGGCTTTTTTTATCAATAATATAGAAATCGTCCTATTTGGAAGTTAATTCAGTGAATGTATAAAATGTAGTGAAATAGGATAGAAAACAGCGTAAAATAAAAAAATCCATTCATCTATTAGACAAATGGATTTCAAAAAAGTAGGGGGAACTGGACTCCCTTCGAATTTCTCAGGATAAACTTCTCGTCCAGTCATTTTCCAAATAAACTTTCGCAAATAAAAAAACCTCTTAATTTCTTAAGAGGCATTTGCTTCGTAGCGGGAACTGGACTCGAACCAGTGACCTTCGGGTTATGAGCCCGACGAGCTACCTACTGCTCTATCCCGCGATTTGTGGTGCAAAGATACTATAATTTTTAACTTCTACAAAACCACTATCACAAATTTTAAGAAATTTTAAAAACACTCATTTCAAGATTATAATAACACTTTTACCGTTTTAAAATAATAACTTTGCAAAAAATTTGAGAACTATGTCGCACAAAGCAGGTTATGTAAATATTATTGGAAATCCGAATGTTGGAAAATCGACTTTTATGAATGCTATTGTTGGCGAAAGATTGTCTATTGTAACCTCAAAAGCGCAGACAACACGCCACAGAATCCTCGGAATTGTAAATGGCGATGATTTTCAAATTCTATTTTCTGATACGCCCGGGATCATCAAACCGGCTTATCAACTTCAAGAATCGATGATGGGTTTTGTAAAATCGGCCTTTGAAGATGCGGATGTTTTACTGTATATGGTTGAAGTTAAAGAAACTACCTTAAAAGATGAAAAATATCTAGAGAAAATAAAAAATTCTGAAATTCCGGTTATAATTCTTATCAATAAAATTGACACCTCCAATCAAGAGGAAGTTGAACAGAAAATTATTTATTGGAAAGAACAAATTCCGAATGCCGAAATTCACGCTATTTCTGCGTTGGAAAATTTTAATATCCTACCGGTTTTTAATCGAATTATTGAATTATTGCCAGAATCTCCAGCGTATTACCCAAAAGACCAGCTAACAGATAAGCCAGAAAGATTTTTTGTGAACGAAACCATTCGTGAAAAAATATTGAAACATTACAAAAAAGAAGTGCCTTATTCCGTTGAAATTGACACCGAAGAGTTTTTTGAAGATGATAATATTATCAAAATTCGCTCTATTATTATGGTAGAACGCGAATCTCAAAAAGGAATTATTATTGGTCATAAAGGAGATGCTTTAAAAAGAGTAGGAACTGAAGCGCGAAAAGATTTAGAAATATTTTTTGATAAAAAGATTTTTCTAGAGTTGTATGTAAAAGTTAATAAAGACTGGCGAAACAATCAAAAGCAATTAAAACGATTTGGATATCTAGATTAGAACTTTCTAAATATCAAGCACTTGATGCAAATAATTGCGCAATTCTCTCATTTGAGATTGCGCTAATTTTTTTCCAATTCTTCCTGTAATATAAAGTGCTATCCATATAAAAATCATTGAAATACTAATGCTTAAGGGCATAAAATACGCTTTTTTAAGCGACCAATTGGCGTAGGTAATTACAAAGAAAATAAAAAATACCCCAGCACAAATAAAATGTAGGAACATAAAAAATGTCCAAACAATTTCTTTAGGCCCAAATAAACAATTGATTTCTGAGGTGTTAACATCTATTTTTTCAACCCTTAACTCAAATTGAGGCGACCAAAATCGGTTTCTATCTGCAGGAATATCCATCAATATATAATTTTGAACAACTTTACTAATGTATAGCTGATTTACATCTTTTCTAATTTCTCTAAACTTTTCAATTAATGATAGATGATTTTCATTTACAGAAATTTTAAAGCGAGGCCTGAGTATTATTTCGTTCTTATCTATAATCATTCTTAATAAATATAAATCGAATGTAACAATAATTTTTAATTTAAAACGCAAAGCGGTTAATTAATAACGGATTACCTATATTTGCAAAAATTTAAAAAAAAGTATGAGTAATATTGTAGCCATTGTAGGACGCCCAAATGTTGGAAAATCAACCCTTTTTAATCGATTGGTTAAAAAAAGAGAGGCCATTGTTGATGCAGTAAGTGGTGTTACAAGAGACCGTCATTATGGCAAATCTGATTGGAATGGAAAGGAATTTTCTGTAATTGATACCGGAGGTTATATTGTTGGATCTGATGATATTTTTGAAGAAGAAATTAGAAAACAAGTACAATTAGCTATAGATGAAGCCGATGTAATTTTATTTGTGGTGGATGTTGAAAATGGCGTAACCGGAATGGATGAAGATGTTGCTGATATTTTACGTGCTATAAAAAAACCGGTATTTTTAGTGGTTAATAAAGTTGACAATGCCAAACGCGAAACCGAAGCACTAGAATTTTATAACTTAGGATTGGGCGAATTCTATACCATCTCTTCTATGAATGGAAGCGGAACGGGGGATTTACTCGATGCTGTAGCCGAAGTTTTGCCAGAAAATGAAACTATTGAAGAAACTACCCTTCCAAAATTTGCAGTTGTTGGACGCCCAAATGCAGGAAAATCATCCTTTATCAATGCCTTAATTGGAATTGACAGAACTATTGTTACCGATATTGCTGGTACAACCAGAGACACCATCAATATAGATTACCACCAATTTGGTTTTGATTTTACCTTGGTGGATACCGCTGGTATCCGCAAAAAAAGCAAAGTTAAAGAAGATTTAGAGTTTTACTCTGTAATGCGCGCCGTTAAAGCCATTGAAAGTTGCGATGTCGCTATTTTATTGATAGATGCCACGCGCGGATTTGAAGGTCAAGATCAAAATATTTTTTGGTTAGCCGAAAAAAATAATAAAGGGATTGTTATTTTAGTTAATAAATGGGATTTGATTGAAAAAGATACCCATTCTGCCAAACAATTTGAAGAAACAATTAGAAAAGAAATTGCGCCATTTACCGATGTGCCTATTATTTTCACCTCTGTTTTAACCAAACAACGTATTTTTAAAGCCATTGAAACAGCTGTTGAAGTTTATAAAAATAAAAGAAAAAGAATTCCTACCAGCAAACTCAATGAGGTGATGTTGCAAATAATTGAAAGTTATCCTCCGCCATCACTAAAAGGGAAATTTGTTAAAATTAAATACTGTACACAACTTCCTACTTTTGTTCCGCAGTTTGTGTTTTTCGCCAATTTACCGCAGTATGTTAAAGAACCATACAAACGTTTTTTAGAAAATAAATTGAGAGAAAATTTTGATTTTAAAGGAGTGCCGGTTTCAGTTTATATCAGACAGAAATAACGTTTAAAGTTTAAAGTTTGTAATGTTCATAATGTTTACAAAGTCTTACATTTCAACTTTACAATTTTACAACATTACAACATTACAACTTTATAACTTTATAACTTTACAAACTATAGTATTACCAACCTCCACTTGCGCCGCCGCCGCCGAAACCGCCACCACCAAATCCGCCACCGAAACCGCCACCGCCAGAACCAAATCCGCCAGAACCTCCACTAGAACCTCTTCCTAAACTACTCAACAAAATAGCTGTTAACAGAGTATCTGCAGTTGAATTATTTTTATTTCCTCGGTTGTTAAACGGTCCGTTTTTATTATTCTTGGATGAAAATGCCACCATTACAATCATAATAATAATGAAAATCAAAAAGATTGGTGGATTTTTACCGCGTTGTTTTTTGGTTGGTTGATTTTTATATTCGCCTTTTAATACTTGAAAAATAGCAATTGTTCCTTTGTCTATACCAGCATAATAATTTCCAGTTTTAAATTCGGGAGTAATTATTTGGTTTATAATTCTTTTAGACAATGCATCGGTTAACAAATGTTCTACTCCGTAACCAGTTCTAATAGTCAATTTTTTATCCTCAGTTACCACCAACAAAAATACGCCATTATCTTCTTTTGCTTGCCCAATTCCCCATTTATGAGCCCATTCTGTAGCGTACATCGCAATTTCCTCACCATTCAGTGTTGGAATAATAGCCACCACAATTTGTGTAGAAGTACTATCGGCGTACTGAATTAATTTTTGTTCTAAATCGGCTTTTTCAGTAGCAGACAAAATGCCAACTTGGTCATAAATACTGGTTTGCAAAGTTGGTTTTGGCGGAATTTTAAGTTGTGCAAAAACAGTATTAGACAGTAAACTGAATAAAATAATTATGCTAAAAAGAAACTTTTTTGTTTTCATTTTATCCGTTTGAAATTTCATTAGAAAGTTCATTTGTGTCATCAGTTTTGTATGGAAAAAACGCCTTGAGTTTTGCTCCCACGTGATCTACAACTACCGCAATTCCATCAGCATACTTTTCTTGTTTAAAATAATGAATTAGAAGGTCTTTTTCTGCATTCCAAAAATCATCGCCCACAAAATCGTGAATTCCTTTATCTCCAATAATGGCAACTTTTTTTGATTCGGATGCAATATAAATAAGGATGCCATTTTGAAGCGTTGTTTGTTGCATATTCAACAAATAAAAAATCTCTTGAGCCCTTTCAATAGGAGGTTTTTCATTCAATTTCTCTATATGCACACGAATTTCACCAGAGGTATTTTTTTCTGCATTGCGAATGGCTTCCACTATTTGTTGCTCTTCAAACTCATTTAAAATACTTTCTTTTGACATTTTTAAGAATTAGATATTAGTATTGAGATATTAAAATTTAAAATACTACTGTTGGTGCTGCTTCGCTACCTTCGGCAGATTTAAATAAAGGCAACTTCGTTTTATTAATAAAACCAGCCACAAAACTAGTAGGAAACTTGGCAATATAAATATTATAAACCCCTGTTAACTCATTATAGCGATTTCTTTCTACATTAATTCTGTTCTCTGTTCCTTCTAATTGCGATTGAAATTCTAAGAAATTTTGATTGGCTTTTAAATCTGGATAACGCTCAACAGTTACCAACAATCTAGACAATGCACCCGATAAACCTTGTTGCGCTTGTTGAAATTTAGCCATTTGTTCTTCGGTTATGTTAGTTGGGTCAATGGTTGTTTTTGTGGCTTCAGAACGTGCTTTGATAACGCCTTCTAAAGTTTCTTTTTCATGCGCAGCATAACCTTTAACAGTGGCTACTAAATTAGGAACTAAATCTGCTCTTCTTTGGTATGAACTTTCTACATTAGCCCATTGCGCTAAAGTAAGTCCTTCTTTTTCAATTATTTGATTATTGATTCCAACCGCCCATTGAAATACAAAAAAAAGCAATAGACCAATAACTCCGAGGGTAATTAAAACATTTTTCATAGGTTGATAATTTAAATTTATAAGTGATTTTTAATTTTTAATAATTCTGATTTAATCATTTCTAATTTGGAAATTATTTCATGATTTTTGTGTAAAGAAGGTGATTTTTCTTTCAATTTTTTCTTGGCTCCATCAATAGTAAAACCTTTTTCTTTAACCAAATGAAAAATGATTTTTAAATTTGCTAAATCATCTGTTGTAAAAAGCCGATTTCCTTTGTTATTTTTTTTGGGTTTTAGTAAATCAAATTCTTTTTCCCAAAAGCGAATCAAAGAAGCATTTACGTCAAATGCCTTGGCAACTTCACCTATTTTGTAATATCGTTTTTCTGGTAATTCTACAAACATTAGTCTAAAGATTGTCCTTCAATTTCAGCCAATTTTTGCATCGCCGCAAATTGTTGAGGTGTTAAACTTCCGTAATAATAATTAATTGGATTCACTGGTTGTCCATTTCTAAGCACTTCGTAATGTAGATGCGGACCCGTAGATCTGCCTGTATTTCCAACAAATCCGATTAAATCGCCTCGTTTTACTTTTTGTCCGGGTCTTACATTGTAATTACTTAAATGAGCATACAGTGTTGTATAACCGTAACCATGAGCTATTTCTATATGTTTACCAAAACCAGATACAGAATTGTCTGCTTTTTTAACTATCCCATTTCCGGTTGCATAAATGGGTGTTCCTGTTTTTGCGGTAAAATCCATCCCTTGATGCATTTTTCTAACTTTGGTAAAAGGGTCTTTTCTCCAACCATAACCAGAAGCCATTTGTTTTAGATGGTCATTTCTAACGGGCTGTATAGCCGGAATTGCAGCCAACAATTGCTCTTTATTTTCTGCCAATTTCACAATTTCATCCAATGATTTTGACTGAATATACAATTGTTTTGAAATAACGTCCATTTTCTGAGTTGCATCAACAATCATTTTAGAATTGTCAAATCCTTCTAATGATTTGTATCGATTGATTCCTCCGAAACCAGCTTTTCTTTGTTCATCTGGAATCGGATTCGCCTCAAAATACAATCGATATATATTATTGTCGCGCTCTTGAATTTCACTCAAAACATCTTCCACTTGATTCATCTTTTTATGCAACAAACCATATTCTAACTTCATTTTATCAACTTCCCTTTTCAAATATTTTTCATTGGGAGATTCTATAATTTTGTACGAAATATAAACAAAGAACAATCCAAATAAGGCAGCAGCCAGTAAAAAAAGAAAAGTTCCTCTTAAACTGATTAAACGCGATTTAATTTTTTTATATGATAACGATTCTACATCGTAATAATATTTTACTCTCCTCATAATCCTAAAAATATACTATTTTTGCATCTAAAGTAGTTAACTCTAAAGGTGTCTATTTAGTATGTTGGCAAACAAAAATACAAAATGTTTTCCAACTTTGAAGTGACACTTTTATTTTAGATTTTTAATAAACACTTATGACATCACAAGAAATTAGACAGCAATTTTTAGATTTTTTTCAATCTAAACAACATAAAATAGTGGCATCAGCGCCCATGGTTATTAAAGATGATCCAACTTTGATGTTTACCAATGCTGGTATGAATCAGTTTAAAGAATATTTTTTAGGCCAAAAATTTGCCGAAGTAAAACGTATTGCAGATACACAAAAATGTTTGCGCGTTTCTGGTAAACACAATGATTTAGAAGAAGTTGGCATCGATACTTACCATCATACCATGTTCGAAATGTTGGGCAATTGGAGTTTTGGTGATTATTTTAAAAAAGAAGCAATTGAATGGGCTTGGGAATTGCTAACCGAAGTTTACAAATTAGATAAAAACAATTTATACGTTTCTGTTTTTGAAGGTTATAAAGAGGAAAATCTTGGCTTTGACCAAGAAGCTTATGATTTATGGAAAAATATTATTCCAGAAAATCGGATCATTTTAGGTAATAAAAAAGATAATTTTTGGGAAATGGGCAATCAGGGTCCGTGCGGTCCTTGCTCTGAAATTCATGTTGATATGCGTTCTGAGGAAGAAAAAGCCAAAATTCCAGGAAAAGATTTGGTAAACAATGACCATCCGCAAGTAGTTGAAATTTGGAATTTAGTTTTCATGGAATTCAACCGAAAAGCCGATGGTTCTTTAGAAAAATTACCAGAACAACATGTAGATACCGGAATGGGATTTGAGCGTTTGTGTATGGCGTTGCAAGGAAAAACATCAAATTATGATACCGATGTTTTTCA
>CAMTWE010000146.1:0-13708 GCA_947085395.1 uncultured Bacteroidota bacterium
ATTTTCCCTGATTAAATAAAAATGCTTTCTCTTCGTTTGTAAGTGAATCGTAACCCGATTTACTTATTTTATCTAAAATTGCATCAATATTTTTTTGCTTTTCTTGATTTACAACAACTTCCTTTTTCACTGTTTTTTTATGAACAGTTTTTAAATGCGTTTTCTTGGACTTGTTATTTGATGAAAAATTAATAAAATTATTCCAATCAAAATCATATAATTGAAAATAAACATACAAATATCCCATAATTGCACCGGCTAAATGTGCAACTGCGCCTCCAAAATTTGGCGTGCTTAGTTGTATTAAACTAATTCCTACCCAAATGCTGGCTAAAACCCACAATTTAACATCGCCAAACAAAAATAACCGAATTTGATAATACGGAATTCTAGTTGCCATGGCTACAAATAAAGCGGTTACAGCGCCCGATGCTCCTACTAAAACGCTATTTGTATGGATAAAGTATCCAACCAAAAGAAACAATAAACCAGCCGATAAAATGCCGTAAAAATACAAATAGAACAGTTGTTTTTTTGGAAAAAATGTGTTGAATAAACTTCCTATATAATAGAGAATTAGTAAATTAGAAAATAGATGAAAAAAGTTATTGTGTAAAAATGCGTATGAAATAAGCGACCAAGGTTTTAAAAATAGTCCATTATAAGCAGATGATAAGCCAAACCAACTAATAAAAAATTGTTTGGAGAATTGTAAAATCAGAAAAAAGAAAATATTGAGCGCCAACAATTTTTCAATTGTAGTACTATTTCTAATTTTTGATATAATATTTTCCAACATTTTAATCGTTTAAGTATCCCATCTTCTAAATTGATTTTTTTTCCAATACCACATAATTATAAATCCGATTATAGCACCGCCAACATGCGCAAAGTGTGCAATTCCGCCTCCAAAAATAGAGAAGCCGGTAACACCAGAAAATAAATCTAAACCAACAATAATTGGGATAAAATACTTGGCTTTAATTGGGAATGGTACAAAAATTAGCATCAATTCTGCATTTGGAAATAGCATTGCAAAGGCAACTAAAACACCGTATAAAGCGCCCGATGCACCCACCGCTGGCACATGAAAAATGCTGTAAAAGTTGTTGAGTTGCTCGGCAGAAATAGAAGTTAATATTTCTGGATTGTATTTTCCTGTTGCTAAAATACCTTGAATATCAACATCTGTTAATCCAAGATTTATCAATTCTTGATACACTAATTGAAATTGAAAATAGTTTACTCCGGTATAAATTAATCCGGCGCCAATTCCGGCAGAAAAATAGAAGAATAAAAATTTATTTCTACCCCACATTTGCTCTAAAGGCGAACCAAATGCCCACAATCCGTACATATTAAATAGGATGTGCATAAAACTGCCGTGCATAAACATATGCGTAACAAATTGCCAAACGGCAAAGTTTTCATTTTTCGGAAAATACAATGCCATTTGCTCCTGAACAATGGGCCCTATTGCAAAAGTGGCTCCAAAAAACAGAACATTTAATATGATTAAGTGTTTTATAGTGTCGGTTATTCTTCCCATAATTTAATTGAAATAATTGTCAAAGTCCTCTAGACTTAGCGTTGTAAATGTTTTTTTGCCAAAAGGAGAGCTGTTTGGTTCTTTGCAAAGAAAAAGTTTATTTACCAATTCTTCTTGTTCTTTTTCAGAAAGTTTACTGCCCATTTTAATACTCAAATTTTTAGACATACTCTTAATTATCAAATCAGAAATGCTAAAACTATCCATAGGAATATCTTGCTGAAAAGTGTGAATCAATTCTTCAAAAATTGATACAATTTGAGTTTCTTTTATCAAAGATGGAATTCCGGAAATGATTATTGCGTCATTTGTAAACGATTGAATTTCAATGCCTAAATTGATGATTTCATCGGCAATTGATTTTAATAATTCAATTTCAATGGTATCAAAATGAATTTTTAAAGGAAATAACAATTGCTGAATTGGAAGTTCATTTAAAGAAGTTGATTTAAACAATTCTTCATATAAAATACGCTCATGAGCATATTGTTGATGTATTAAAACTACGCCAGATTTTAAAGAACTGATGATGTATTTTCCCTGAATTTGATAGGTTTTATGCTGATTTTTTTCCTCTTCTAAAAATAATTCTGCTTGCGAAAGTTTACTCTCAAAAGTAATAAAATCTATGTTTTTTTCTAGCTCAACTTTAGTCGGATTTT
Organism: uncultured Bacteroidota bacterium; assembly: GCA_947085395.1. Lineage (GTDB taxonomy): Bacteria > Bacteroidota > Bacteroidia > Flavobacteriales > Flavobacteriaceae > JAGXRT01. The sequence continues at coordinate 2,212 of CAMTWE010000146.1, forward strand.
GTATTGAGCGATAATTTTCTTTAAACGGATTGAAGTTTCTATCTACTTCAATGTTAGGATTTTGTGTCGTATTTTTATCTTTATATTGATAAGGAATATCTAAATTGGCATCTCTTTCAAAATCGAGTAAAGGTGCAATATTGTACTGCCCCAAACTGTGTTTTACTGTAGAACGAAGGATGGAATAAATAGATTGCTCGTTGTCAAATTTAATTTCAGTTTTGGTTGGATGAATGTTAATATCAATGGATTGTGGCGGAACATTCATAAATAAAAAGAAAGAAGGAACGGTGTCATAAGGCAACAATCCCTCAAAAGCACTGGCAATTGCGTGATTTAAATAACTGCTTTTTATAAATCTATTGTTGACAAAGAAAAACTGTTCTCCTCTTTTTTTCTTAGAAAATTCGGGTTTTATTACAAATCCTTCTAAACTTAGAATTTCAGTTTCTTCTTTTATTGGCACTAATTTTTCATTGGTTTTTCCACCAAATACATTTACAATTCGTTGTCTTAAATTGGAAATAGGCAAATGATAAATTTCTTGATCATTGTGGTAAAAAGAAAAACTGATGGATGGATGCGCCAAAGAAACTCTTAAAAATTCATCAATAATATGTTTGGTTTCTAAGGTGTTAGATTTTAAAAAATTGCGCCGCGCCGGAATGTTGTAAAACAGGTTTTTAACTGCAATACTACTGCCTTTTGGCGTGTTTATAAAAGTTTGCTCAACTACTTCACTGCCTTCAATTCTGATAAGATTTCCCAATTCTTCTTCATCCTTTCTAGTTTTTAATTCAACATGTGCAATGGCAGCAATTGATGCCAACGCTTCACCTCTAAAACCTTTAGTTTGAATGTTGAACAAATCATCGGCAGTTTTAATTTTAGAAGTTGCGTGTCGTTCAAAACAGAGTCGCGCATCGGTTGTACTCATTCCAGACCCATTGTCCATTACTTGTATCAATGCTTTTCCAGCATCTTTTACCAATAATTTAATATCGCTTGCTTTGGCATCAATGGCGTTTTCTAGCAATTCTTTAACTACAGATGCGGGTCTTTGTACCACTTCACCTGCCGCAATTTGGTTGGCAACATGGTCTGGTAATAAATGAATGATGTCAGACATTAAAAAAGGGTGTGGATTTCAAGTAAATATGCTACGATTCCGATTAAAATTGTGATGATAATAGCTAATCTTAAAGCAGTATTTCTATCGGCAGCACTTTTTTTAGCTCTAATCCAATCAGATTTGAGGTTGTTTTTTGTCAATCTAATTTTATGAATTTCTTCAGTTTCGCCACTATTTTCTTGCTGATATTTTTTTTCTAGCTGCTCTATACGTTCTTTCCGCTCGTTATAATAACGCGGTTTGTAGGTAAAATCGTAATGGGTGCGTGGTTTAAAAAAATTGCCAAACATAAGTTTAAATTAACTTTATAAAGTTACAAAATAAATAAAAAGTAGCTTAATTATAATGTTAAAACTATTTTAAAGTTGCCATTTTAATAGCAGCAATAGCACATTCTACTCCTTTATTGCCATGTTTTCCGCCAGATCTATCAATAGATTGTTGCATGTTATAATCTGTTAAAATACAGAAAATAGTAGGTATAGAGAATTGTAAGTTTAAATCTTTAATGCCTTGTGTTACGCCATCGCATATAAAATCAAAATGTTTTGTTTCTCCTTGTATAATGTTTCCAATGGCAATAATGGCATCTAATTGTTGGGTTTCTAACATTTTTTTACATCCATAAATCAATTCAAAACTTCCCGGAACATTCCATCGGATGATATTTTCTGGAAGCGCCCCATTTTCTACAAGCGTATCAAAAGCGCCTTTAAATAAGTTTTCTGTGATGCTTTCATTCCATTCAGAAACAACAATCCCAAATCGAAGTTTATTCGCATTTGGGATTGCAGTTTTATCATAAGCTGATAAATTGGTAGTAGCCATTCTACTTATTTTACTTTTGCGAAAGTAGCTTTATTGATAAATAAATCAATATTTACGGCTTCGCTTGCGTTTGGATAATCTTCTTTAATTTTTGTAAAGTATTTTGCTGCTTTTTCAAAATCGTTTAAATCAAAAGCGGTATTGGCTGCTTTAAACAAATAAAAAGGTGTTGTAAAAGCATTTTCACGCATTTTTGCAGCACTTTCATAATATTCTAAAGCATCTTTTGGCTGATTGATATCAGTAAAAGCATCGCCAATGGCACCTTTTGCAATCGGACCTAAAAGTTCATCTTTAGATTCAAAATCACTTAAATGAGCAATGGCATTTTTATAATCTTTTAATTTTAAATAAGCCATACCTGCGTAATAATTGGCTAAATTTCCTGCTTTGGTTCCGCTGTATTTATCAGCGATATCTGCAAAACCGTATTTCCCATCAGTTCCTTTTAAACTTAAATTATACAATGAATCTGCAGCAATTTCGTTAGAAACTGCCATTTCAAAATATTTTTTTGGAAAAGCCAACTCATTAGCAGCTTCTGTTTCTTTGGGCTCTGCAACAAATTTATGATACGCCATATAACCTAAAATAACGATTACAATTGCAGCTATTACTATAAATATATTTTTTTGATGTTTTAAAATCCATGCCTCAGATCTTGATGCAGTTGTATCTAAAGTTTTAAAAACTTCTGCAGTTGTGCTTTTAATATTTTCTGATGATTGATTTTCTGAACCTTTATTGGTTACTTTCTTTTTATATGTTGCCATTTTCTTATAATTAATACGCGCAAAAATAGTATATTTAATTGATAAGTAAAAACTCCCTGTTAAGGATTTTTTCAATAAATTGCAATTTCATTTCAGAATACTAAATATACTATGTTTCTTAAGAAGTTATCGGTCATAAATTTTAAAAATTTTGATTCAAAAGAATTCAATTTTGACAATAATATCAATTGTTTTGTTGGAAATAATGGCGTTGGAAAAACCAATGTGTTGGATGCTATTTATTATTTGTCTTTTGCTAAAAGTTATTTCAATCCGGTAACTTCTCAAAATGTTAGACACGAGGAAGATTTTTTCTTTATTGAAGGTGAATATGATCGCAATAATAAAACAGACCATGTTGTTTGTAGTTATAAAAAAGGACAGCAAAAACTGCTAAAATTTAACGGAAAAGAATTTGAAAAGTTTGCCGATTATATTGGTACCATTCCGTTAGTAATTATCTCACCAGCAGACAGAGATTTAATTATTGAGGGAAGCGAAACGCGCAGGAAATTTATGGATGGTGTTATTTCTCAGCTCGATAATTTGTATTTAAAAACGCTCATCAATTACAACAGAATTATTGCCCAACGCAATGTTTTGCTGAAATATTTTGCAGCTAACAGAAAATTTGATGCCATTAGTTTACAAGTGTATGATGAACAATTAGCACAATATGGATCGGTTATTTTTGAGAAAAGACGTGCTTTTTTAGAAAAATTTATCCCCATTTTTAAATCGAGGTATTTAGAAATTTGCAATGAAAAAGAGCAGGTAGCATTGGTTTATGATTCCAAACTTTTTGACTGTTCTATTGTTGATTTATTGCATCAAAATATTGAAAAAGACCGTATTTTACAATATACGAGTGTGGGTGTTCATAAAGATGATTTAAATTTTATGCTAAATGGTTTTCCCATCAAAAAATACGGCTCTCAAGGTCAGCAAAAATCATTTTTAGTGGCTTTAAAACTAGCGCAATTTGATTTTATCAAACAAAGAACTGGTGATAATCCGATATTATTGTTAGATGATATTTTTGATAAATTAGATGATTTAAGAGTTGGGCAAATTATTAATTTGGTAAATAAAGATGATTTCGGACAAATATTTATTACCGATACGCACAAAGAACGCACCGAAGAAGTAATTAAAACTACCCACCAATCTTATAAAATTTTTGAACTTTAACATGGCAAAACGACACAACGATTTTTTACCGATTGATGCAATTTTAAAAGAATTTATCAAAGAAAATAAGTTAGAAAAAGGCATTCAAAAACTGAGTGTAGAGAAATTATGGCCAGAATTAATGGGAAGTGGTGTTGCCAATTATACCGAAAGTGTTACCCTTAAAAATAAAACTTTGGTGGTACAATTAAAATCATCTGTATTGAGAGAGGAACTGAGCTATGGCAAAGAAAAAATTATTAAGATGATAAATGAACATATAGGAGAAGAAGTAGTCAATCAAATCAAACTACTATAATCCCGAATAAGTTAATATTTCAAAATTTTGTAAGATTTACTACAATCTTTGTCAAAGTTTTGAACTTTGACAAAGATGGATAGAGCATTTTTGATACTTAAATGTTAAAACATTTCTTTGGTAGCAAAATGAAAATAGCTCTCTACCATTGCATTTTCATCAGAATCTGAACCGTGAATGGCATTATTTTGAATAGAAGTAGCAAATAATTTTCTAATGGTTCCAACTGCTGCATCTGCCGGATTTGTAGCACCTATCAAATTTCTGAAATCTTCTATCGCATTTTCTTTTTCTAGAATAGCAGCTACAATTGGACCGCTAATCATAAAATCAACTAAACTTGGAAAGAAAGGTCTTTGAGCATGAACTGCATAAAATAATTGAGCATCGCGTTTGGTCATTTGTATCATTTTCATTGCAACAATTTTATAACCAGCTTCATTAATTTTAGCTAAAATAGCACCAATATGACCATTTTCAACGGCATCGGGTTTTAACATTGTAAAAGTTCTGTTTGTTTTCATTTATTTGTTTTATATATTTTTAATGATATGATGATATGCCTTAATAATCATACAGCAATGCATGTAATATTTAGTCATAGACATTTCATATTAATGGTTTGTTTGAATATTCAAATATACAATTATTGAGCGCAAAGATAGATTTATATAAAAAAAAATTGTGGTTTCTATATCACTTGCTTCAATAGGTAAATTGAATTTGTTTATATTCGCATTCTATGAATACACAAGATTATAAAGCAGTAAAAAATTTATTAGAAAGTCCGAAAAAGATTGTCATTATTCCGCATAGAAATCCAGATGGAGATGCAATTGGCGCTTGTTTGGCAATGCAACATTATTTGCAGAAAAAGAACCATGAAGTTTCAGTGGTTTCTCCCAATGAACTGCCAAGTTTTTTAATGTGGATGCCATCTGCCAACGAAATTTTGAAATTTGACAAACAAAATAGACAATCTAAAAAAGCAATACAAGAAGCAGAACTCATTTTTATACTTGATTTTAATGCTTTAAATAGAGTTGGCGATGATATGCAAAATTTCTTAAATGATTATAAAGGAATTTATTTGATGATAGATCATCACTTGCAGCCAGAACCCATTGCAAAGTTTACTTTTTCTGATGTTAGCTACAGCGCAACCTGTGAAATGGTGTTTGATTTTATTGATAAATTGGGTGATAATGAATTGATAGATCAAACCATTGCCACTTGTATTTATACCGGAATTATGACCGATACTGGCAATTTCCGATTTCCGGCAACCAAACCAAGAACCCATCGTATTGTTGCCAATTTAATGGAAAAAGGAGCCGATAATGCATTTATTTACAACAAGATTTTTGATTCTAATACCTATCAAAATATACAATTATTAGGATTTGCACTGGGTAAATTACAAGTGATTCCAGAAGCTAATACCGCTTATTTTATGCTTTCTAAAAATGATTTAAAAGCATTTGATATTCAAAAAGGCGATACAGAAGGCATCGTAAATTATGGTTTATCTATTAAAGATATTACCTTAGCAGCTATATTTATTGAAGATGAAGACCAAGGTATTATTAAAATATCGTTCCGATCTAAAGGAACTTTTTCTGTCAATGATTTTGCTAGAAATTATTTCAATGGTGGCGGACATCAAAATGCTGCAGGCGCCCGATCTACCGATTCACTCGATGAAACTGTTGAAAGATTTGTAAAATTAGTAAACAAGTATAAAAACGAAATAACAACCTCTTATGGCAAATAAAATCTCATTTATTTTTTTGATATTTTTGATATTTTTGTTTTCTTGCAAACAACCAACTGCCAGAAAACCACTTAGCTCAAAAGGTGATACTTTTTTTAAAGAGTCTGTAGAAATGAATAAAAAACTCAATGCAGAGGAAGAAAACATCATCAAAAAATTCATTAAATTAGATTCTTTAACGCAATATATTGCTGCTCCAAACGGATTTTGGTACACTTATATATCTAAAGATACACTTGTTAAACCATCTATTAAAAAAGGAGATATTGTTTCATTTTCATATGAAGTTAATGATTTTGATGGAAACAATATTTATCCACAACAAGAGAAAATATACAGGGTAGATGAAGAAATTTTAATCCATGGGTTACAAGATGGTATCAAAATATTGAAAGAAAAGGAAGAAGTTGTATTTTTGTTTCCATCCTATAAAGCATATGGATATTTAGGTGATAAGAAAAAAATTACCGGACGACAAATTTTAAAATATCGAATAAAAATAAATTCAGTTCAACCATCAAAATAAACATTTTATGAAACTATTTAAACTATTAATTTTAGTTGTTTTAATAACATTAACCGCTTGTAAAACTGCAAAATATCCTGATTTAAAAGACGGATTGTACGCAGAAATTCAGACTAATAAAGGCGATATTTTGTTGCAATTAACCTATGACAAAACACCTTTTACCGTTGCTAACTTTGTTTCTTTAGCCGAAGGAACTAATAAAAGTGTTACCGATTCTATTAAAGGAAAACGCTATTATGATGGCTTAAAATTTCATCGTGTTATCAAAGATTTTATGATTCAGGGCGGTGATTATTTAGGTACTGGTGAAGGTGGACCTGGTTACAGTTTTCCTGATGAATGTCCGATAGATGCAACAAACAATCTTCTTTTAAAACATGATAAACCGGGTGTGCTTTCTATGGCAAATGCCGGGCCAGAAACCAACGGAAGTCAGTTTTTTATTACCCATAAAGATACGCCTTGGTTAGATGGTAAACATACGGTTTTTGGTCTGGTTATGATTGGGCAGGAAGTTGTAAATACTATTGCACAAAATGATATTATTAAAAAAGTTGAAATTATTAGAATAGGTAAAGCTGCTAAAAATTTTGATGCTGCCAAAGTATTTGATGCCTCAATGAAAGAATATAAAGAAACTCAAAGAGCAAAAGAAGTACAGTTTGAAAAAGAAAAAGCAGATTTTTTAAGTAAAATGGGCGAAAGTGCTGCAAAACAACTTCAATCTGGATTAAAAATATTTATTAAAGAGGAAGGAAAAGGTAAAAAAGTAGAAAACGGTATTAAAGTTCAGGTACATTATAGTGGCTATTTTGTTGATGGAAAAATGTTTGATTCTTCTTTTAACAGAGGTGTTCCTTTTGAATTTACACCAGGTGTTGACAGGGTAATTGCTGGCTGGACAGAAGGAATTCCAATGCTTAGAGAAGGTACAAAAGCAGTGTTTTTTATTCCTTATTATTTGGCTTATGGAGAAACTGCAAGACCCGGAATGCCTGCAAAATCTGATTTAATTTTTGAAATAGAAGTGCTTAAAGTAATTAAATAAGACAATAAAACTTAAAAAGGGTTGTATTTTATTACAACTCTTTTTTTTTTTTAATAATTGAAAGTAAATTCTAAATAATGAATCTAATTTAAGATCCAATATTAAACTGTTCTAGCATAAATTCTAATATTATGTGGATTGAGAAATATCAAAAAGAAAATTATAGAAAATACTAATGTAAAAATATCCCATTTATTAAAAGATGGAATTGTGTAAACCGCTAAACATGCAATAATAAAGGCAATAGAATGATGCCAGCGAACTAAAGGAATAGAAAATTTTGCCAATACATTCTTAATTTTCCCCATCTTTCTGTAATAAATAGGCAAAATCAGAAAATAAAATATAAAGAAAATTAAAAATATATTGATACAGTTTTGATTTTCTAAATAATTGATTTTAAATTCCTCAGGTAAATTTCCAAATAATTTTTGACCCCATGAAATTTGATAAAGCGCAGCAATTAAAAAAGTTATACCGAAAAAAAGAATCATCAGATTCCACCAAATATTTTTATAAGATTTCAACGCTACAAATCTTATAAAAAGCATTAAGCTAGTTACAGTAAACATGATAGCCGAAGTAATTTTAACAGGTCCATCAACTCTGGTAAATCTGTTTTCGAAAAAATTCATATCAACATTTGAAATATAAATACTGAATGCTAATACAAAAATTAAAAAGGCATATCCGTAAATATCGGTTTTGGTTAAGGAATTCATAGTCTAAAAAATTGAATTAAATCTTCTTCTTTTTCAAATATAAAGATTTTAATTAAAAACAACTGAAATTCAATAGGATATTATGAAAGATTTGAAAAATTGGGGAAACTTATACTTTATTTTTTTAACTGAAGTGTCAATTTTTTATCAATTATTTTGTTGAAATAATCTTGAATAAAGGCCTTGAAAATAAGTTCATTATCTTCCATTTCTTTATTTTTATTGGAAATTAAATTAACCTCAAGTCCTTTGTCATTTACATCATAAAAACCAGTTATTTTTTTGCCATCGAAAGTACTGATATAATTTCCTCTGATAAATTGATACTGACTTCCATTGTAATTAATCACAAATGGAACAGATTGTTGATCGCCTACCAAACTTCTTCCCCAACTTCTAAAAGGTTTGTCATATCCTATTATATCGAGTATAGTTGGGTAAATATCAATATGTTGCGCCAATTCATTGTTAACTCCTTTTAAACTTTCATCGGGTTTGTAAATGAGTATCGGAACTGCAGATCTATTTACAATTTTTTGATATTCATCATAGGCAATTTGATTGGTATGATCTGCCGTTATTATAAAAATGGTGTTTTTAAACCAAGGTTCTTTTTTTGCAGCTTCAAAGAATTTTTTAAATGAATAATCGGTATAACCAATATTTTGATGAATTGGTCTGCTTCCTTTTGGAAATTTATTTTGAAATTTATCGGGTAATATAAACGGATCGTGAGATGAAATGGTAAAAATTGTGCTAAAAAATGGCGCTTTCTTTTTATCTAAAGTTTGTTTCATGAATTGAAAAAACGGTTCATCCCAAATACCCCAAATTCCGTCAAAATCTGCATCATTATTGTATTCATTTTTACCGTAATAGTGATCAAATCCGAGGATATTTCCAAATCCTAAAAAACCCATAGAACCATTGGGCGCTCCATGAAAAAAAGAAGTATCATACCCCATTTCTTTTAAAGTTGAAACAAGTGATTGTATTTTTTGATTGGGATAAGGTGATGAAGTAAAAGCATCACTAAATGATGGAATACCAGCTAAAATAGATGCCATACCGTGAATTGATTTTCTTCCATTGGCAAAAGCATTGGTAAAAATTAAACTGTGTTGCGCCAATGAATCTATAAACGGAGTGTAACCTACATAATTGGGAATTTTTGTTGGCTGATTGAATGATTTTAAATACTCTCTTCCGTAACTTTCTGTGATAAATAAAACAATATTAGGTTTTGTTTTTGGGTTGTTTTGATAAAATTTTACCGAATTTATTTTAGCTTCAACTACTTCTGGGGCAACCAAATTTACTTTCTTAAAATTGTTAGATCTTAAAGTTCTTAAAATTGAAAATGGGGTATTTAGTACAATATCAGCATGTTGTATTTTTGTGATATACCTGTTTGCATCTACTAAATTTATAGGACGTGTGCTAAATTTAAAATCACCTCTAATACCACCAACCATTAAAATAGCTATTAATAACATCATTACATTGGAAATAGAAAAGTATTTTAATTTGCTAATAATCAATGGTTCATGTTTAACTTTTACCTTTTTATACAAATAAATCCATAAAACTGACATCGCAAAAAACAGTAAATAAACATACCAATAGGTAATGATGAATCTGAAAAATAGCGCCCATTTATTGGTTTCATGGGTAACAATATCCATAAAAGCAATAGTAGTTCTAGAAAAAGTAAATCTATAATAGATAAAATCGATATAATTGGTTGCGTAGGTAATTAAATTGGTGATGAAATATAGATAAAATAAGAATTTCTGATACCCAACTTTGGTGTTGATAAAAAATGGAAGAATTGATAATAGTATAAAAAGCGAATTGATATACAGAATTGCAGTGGTGTCAAAAGCAAAACCATGATATACCAACGGAATAAAATCGGAAATTGAATTGACTTCTAACAGCTCATAATTAAACCATAAAAAAAGAATTCTGGCAAAAAAATAAAATAGATAGATTAGTAATAATCTATAAATCAAAACTTTGTATTCTTCTAGTCTAAAATATTTTTTCATGAATCTTTTTAGATACCTAAAAATTAAAGTGCAAAATTACGAAATAATAAATTGAAATTTTTACCGATATTAATTTGATTAATTTTAGGATCAATTAATTTTTTTTTTTGCAACTTGATAATTGATATAGCTGTTTTTCATCCATAAAAACGCAAAACAATCTAATAAAGGTCCAAGAATCCGATTCCAGAATCCAAATTTTGATTTGCCAGAAATTCGTGGAAAATGTTGCACTTGAATTTGTTTAATTCTTCCATTTTGTAGCAAAATCATAGCCGGTAAAAAGCGATGTAAACCTTTAAACATAGGAATTTTTTTGGCATAATCAGTTTTGATAATTTTTAACGGACAGCCCGTATCATCCATGCCATCTTTGGTAAAAGCATTTCGGATACTGTTTGCAAGTGTAGATGACATATTTTTCACAAAAGAATCTTTTCGGTTTGCGCGTACGCCATTAACCAATTCATTTTCATTTATATGATCAAGTAATAAATTAAAATCTGACGGCGAAGTTTGTAAATCAGCGTCAATATAACCCACCAATTCGGTATCACAATAATCAAAACCCGCTTTTATGGCTGCACTTAATCCGCAATTTTTTTGAAATTGGATAAAATAAAAATCAGCATTTCTTTGGCAAATTTGCTCAATAATTTGCTGACTGTTATCAGTGCTTCCATCATTTATCAATAAATACTTGGTTTTTCTGATGGCAATTTTTAGGTAATCAGTCAATTTTTTTTCAACTCTTTCCAGATTTTCTTCTTCATTAAAAATGGGAACAATAACGGTTAATTCGTATTTCATTGGTCTGCATTATTAATATTTTTAGTGAAAATATCAATTAATTCTTGGGATGCTTTTATAGGCGAAATTAATTGATTTTTAATTTGTGTTTTGTAGTTAATTAAAGTTTTGTTAATTATTTTATGGTGATAAAATAAGGAAAGTAAGTTGACTTTTAATGCTTCATCAAACCAAATTTCATTTTGCTGATTTCTTTTAGCATCCCAAAATCCATTTTCTTTGGTATGAATTATAAATGCTTCAATCAAATTCCAAACTTCTTCAATACCGGTTTTATAAAGGGCGCTGCAGGTTAAAACTTTCGGATTCCAACCATTTTCTTTAGCCGGAAATAAATGCAA
>CAMTWE010000147.1:0-13220 GCA_947085395.1 uncultured Bacteroidota bacterium
CCTCCAGAGTCTTTAACTACACCGTAAATGGTTGATGATGTAGTTTGTGATATACCCCAAGTACTAACAAAGAGCATCAACATTAAAAAAAGATTGGTAATTTTTTTCATTTTATTTGATTTAGTTAATAGTAAGTCATGATTTTTAACTCATAAACGTAATACGTTAATTTAAACTCAACAAATATAAAAAAATGTTCTTAAGACAATGTTAAATTAACAATATCTTTTCAACAATTTTTTAACAAAACATGTATGAAATGAGGAGGTTATATATTAATCCTACAATCAAAAACAATCCATTAAAAAAGCATAGCTGTAATATTCCAATTAATTGATTAAGCAACTATTGCATCAGTAAAAATAAATGAAAACTATTGTGCTGAAAGTTAATTATTTACAAATATTTTCATCAACTTTTTGAGTTAATAAATAAATTTTTTAATCGTTTTTGTATAAATTATTTGCCAATTCTTTTCCTAACTCAACTCCAAATTGGTCGTAGCTATATATATTCCAAATTACACCCTGCACAAAAATTTTGTGTTCATACATCGCAATTAACATTCCTAAGTTTTCTGGTGTTAATTTATCAAACAAAATTACATTACTTGGTTTATTGCCTTCAAAAACTTTAAAAGGGAGTAAAGATTGAATTTGATTAAATTGTCCGCTTACTTTCATGTCTAAATGAACTGCTGCTTTGGTTTTTCCATCAGACAATGCTAAAATTTGTGCGTAAAAATTGGCCATTAATTTTTGGTGATGTTCAGTTAAACCATAAAGTGATTCTTTAAACCCAATAAAATCTGCCAAAATTAATTTGGTACCTTGATGTAATAACTGCATAAACGCGTGTTGCGCATTGGTTCCAGTACTTCCCCAAATAATATTACCTGTTTGATAGGATACTTTTTCACCATTTCTATCCACAGATTTTCCGTTACTTTCCATAACAGCTTGCTGTAAATAGGGCGCTAAACTTTTTAAATATTCTGAATAGGGCAAAATAACTTCGGTTTCTGTTTCAAAGAAATTATTGTACCAAATACTGATGAGTGCCAGAATAACTGGAATATTTTTATTAAAAGCAGTATTTTCAAAATGATGATCCATTTGATGTGCGCCAAGTAAAAGATTATTGAAATTTTTAAATCCTACAGCTAAAGAAATGGATAGTCCGACAGCACTCCACAATGAAAAACGACCGCCGACCCAATCCCACATCGGAAAAATATTTTCCTCTGCAACACCAAAATCTTTCACCATTTTTAAATTGGTAGAAACGGCTACAAAATGTTTTTTGATGTCATTTTCTTGGGCGGATTCTAAAAACCATTTTTTAATGGTTAAGGCATTGGTAAGCGTTTCTTGTGTTGTAAAAGTCTTAGAAACAATTAAAAATAAAGTAGTTTCTGGGTTTAATTTTAGCAGCGTTTCTTGCACATGATCGCCATCGATATTAGAAACAAAATGAATATTTAAAAATGTTTTATAATATTTAAGTGATTCTACCACCATTTGCGGACCTAAATCTGAACCACCAATTCCGATGTTTACCACATCAGTAATTGATTTTCCACTAAATCCTTTCCAATTACCCGATAGTATTTCGTGGGTAAAATCTGCTATTTTTTGAAGTGTTTTCGAAATTTCTGGAATGATATTTTCCTTATTTACTTCAATTTTCTGATTGGTTTTATTGCGCAATGCAGTGTGTAAAACAGCTCTATTCTCTGTAACATTGATGATATCGCCAGAAAAATATTTTTGAATGGCATCTTCTAAATCTGTTTCAACGGCTAATTGTAAAAGCAAGTTTAAAGTTTCTTCAGAAATCCGATTGTTAGAGAAATCAACTTCTAAATTTTGTAATTGTAATGAAAATTCTTGCTTTCTGTTAGGATTGTTTTCTTTGAACTCTTTTATTGAAACATTTTTGATTTGCTTATAATGAGCTACAAGTTTTTCCCAAGCTATTGTGTTAGTTGGATTGATATTTTTCAAAGCCATTTTTATAAAGGTTTAACTTTCAATTTTTTTAAAAGGAATAGCGTCTAATTGTTCCTTTACCTTTTTGATATAGGTTAAATATTGTTCTTTATGTTCTTTTTTAATGGGTTCTGATGCTGGCATAACCTCGCGCAGCGGATCTACTTCATTTCCATTTCTAGCAAATCGGTAGCAAACATGAGGACCCGAGGTGTTCCCAGTCATTCCCACTAAACCTATAACTTGCCCTTGTCTAACTCTTTCACCAACTCTTACCAATCGTTTGCTCATGTGTAAATAACCGGTTGTATAAGTTGAGTTATGTCTAATTTTTACATAATTGCCGTTACCGCCTTTATGAGCAGATTCTAAAACAGTTCCATCACCTGTTGCCAAAATTTGACTGCCAATTGGAGCAGCAAAATCAGTTCCTCTATGAGCTCTAACAACACCATACAAAGGAATTTTTCTTCTTAAATTAAATTTAGATGAAATTCTGCTAAATTTTAAAGGTGCTTTTAAAAAGGGTCTTTTCATGGTATTTCCCAATTCATCATAAAATTCATTGAATTTTTTTAATGAATCGGTTTTATATCCAAAAGCATAGTAAGGTTTTCCGTTATGTTCAAAATAAGCACCCACTATTTTTCCCATTCCGGCATAAATAGAATCGTTGATAAATTTTTCCTCATAAATAATTTTAAATTTATCATTTTTTTGAAGTCGAAAAAAGTCGATTGTCCAAGCGTATATTTCAGATAATTCATGCGCCACAATATAATTCATTCCTTCGCTATCAATGGTTTCGCTTAAAGAGCTATTGATAACACCAGATGACAGTCTTAAAACCGTTTTTATTGGTTTTGCGGTATTGTGTGCCTTAACTTCTAGATTTTTAAAGTTGATGACAGAGTAGTTTATTTTATCGTGTTCGTAAATAAAAACCTGCGCTTTTTGTAGTGAATCTTTGGATGCTAAGATGGTGTAAGGTTGTCCAATTTTTAACTTCCGAACATCAAAAGTTTCTTTTATGGCATTGACAATATTATGAATTTCTGATGAAGAAATATTGTGTTTGCTGAGTAATGATCCAAAATTTTCTCCAGATTTGATGGAATCTTTAATTACATGAAAATTGTTTAAAATAAAACCATACTCTCTAATTATCTTTACTTTTTCTGTAGCATTTTCTAAAGAATTTTGAGTATCATTATTGCATGAAAATAACAGTATAACTAGCAGTAGGGGGATAAAACGATTCATTTTTATGCGCAAATATAATTTTAACTTCAATTCTTTAGCGTGTAAAAATACAATTTAATTATTAAAAAAAATGTTAAAAGGGTTCGATAATCCTTTGTATTCATCTAATTCCATTTTTAAGGAGCCAATAACCAATGAAGCCCTAACTCTAACCGGAATTTTATTTTCATCATCAGTAATCCATATAGTTACACTTTCATTTTCTTTAAAAACCCTTCCTGTTTGTACATAAGGTCTAAATTTTAAAGTGCGTATTTTTCCAAATTTTGTATTGATGAGTTCTCGATCTAATAGTTTAAGTTTAAAAGGATTGGTTTCTCCATCAAAAAAAAGATTGATAATAATTTCTTCTCCATTTTTTAGGTTAGACAAATCTCTATTTCGAAGAAAATAAAGTGTTGATATCATATCTTGCACTTCATTTATTTTAAAAACTTCGGTTGTTTTTCTTTTGTGATCAACTACTAAAACTTCCTTTTTTTGATGATCAAAATATTTATCTTTACTGATAATATAACCACCCTCATCTACTCTTCTGATAAAATGATAAGGCAAACCAGTTTCTTTATCAAAAAATGATTGATAATTGTCATATACTTTAAAAAATACTTTGGTAACTCCCGTAGTCCAACCTTCGCCCGTTACATGGTAAACTGCTTTGCCATTTTTTTGGGCTTCTTTTAAAGTTAAAGTTGCATACCCTGCATTAATTAATCCGTAATGTATCCGAAATTTTAACCATTCACCTTCTTTAAACGGAATTTTAACAATAGGTTTAAATGATGAAAGCGAGAAAAGTATAATACCAAGAAGTAAAAATTTCTTCATAAAATTAATGTTTTTAAATGGTATTCAATTATCATTCCAAAGGTAACAAAATTATAAATGCTTCCAAATCTAGATTATGATGTCATAAAAAAAGGACAATTTTTAAGTTGTCCTTGGTGCTATATTTTAAAATTTTATAAAAAATTAACTTCCGTTACTTTTTTAATTTGCGGAGCATATCTTTTGATGGTTTCTTCTACGCCGTTTTTTAAGGTCATTTGATTGATGGTGCAAGTTTGACAAGCACCTTCAAATTGAACAATTACTTCATCGGCTGTAATGTCAATGATAGAAATATCGCCACCATCTGCAACTAAATAAGGTCTAATTTCTGCTAAGGCATTTTCTACCGCTTGACGTAATTCATCTGATACACTCATAAATTTTTTATTTTGCGCTACAACCGCTCATATTGGTAATTTTCACAATCTCTGTTGGAGGAAGTTCTTCATTACGTTTTATAAGCTGACTGAGCATGTTTTTAGTTATTTGGGTAAAGGCAATTTCTAAAGGAGAATTTGTTAACAATGCAACTGGCTGTCCTAAATCACTTGCTTCTCTTATGCTTTGTACAATTGGCACTTCTCCTAAAAAGGTGGTTTCAATATCTGCTGCTAATTTTTTAGCGCCGTCTTTGCCAAAGATATAGTATTTATTTTCTGGTAATTCTGCGGGTGTAAAATAACTCATATTTTCTACAATTCCCAAAACTGGCACATTAATAGAGTGTTGTTGAAACATTGCAACCCCTTTTTTAGCATCTGCTAAAGCAATATTTTGAGGCGTACTTACAATAACAGCGCCACTTACCGGAACTGTTTGTACAATTGATAAGTGAATATCTCCTGTTCCTGGTGGTAAATCAATTAATAAAAAATCTAATTCACCCCAATTGGTTTCAAAAATCATTTGGTCTAATGCTTTGGATGCCATCGCTCCGCGCCAAATAACAGCTTCATTTGGGTCTAAGAAAAAACCGAGGGATGAAATTTTTACCCCATGATTCTCTACCGGTTTCATCATTGATTTTCCGTTAACATCTACAGAAAGTGGGCGTTCATTGGCAACATCAAACATAATCGGAATAGAAGGCCCATAAATATCGGCATCTAAAATACCCACTTTAAAACCCATTTTTGAAAGGGTAACGGCAATATTTGAAGTAATGGTAGATTTTCCAACGCCACCTTTTCCGGATGCAATGGCAATAATATGTTGGATTCCTGGCACTGCTTTGCCTTTAATTTGCGGTGCTTTTGGCGGAACAACTGTATTGAAATTTAATTTAATATCAACATTAGATCCCAATTTTTCTAAAACGCCAACAATTTCTGATTCTATTTTCTTTTTGGCTTGTAAGGTTGGATTTTTGATTTCAACATCAATAATCACTTCATTGCCAAATACTTGTATGTTTTTGATGGATTCATTTTCCAGGGTACTATTTTCTCCAACAGTTGAAGCGTGGTTTTCTAAAGCGTCAATAACAGCTTGTTTTGTAATACTCATATATTATTAATTAAAATCATTCTAAATTGCAAAGATAATGAGTCTAAATTAAAATAGATGAAAAAAATTAATATAATGGTTTTAATTCATCAGTAGGATTCCAAAACAATTCTTCAAAATGGATAATTTGATTGTCTTTTACAATAATTCCTTCATTTTCTAACAATTGTTGCATCAAATTAGTGCCTTCAAAATGGAATTTCCCAGTTAGCAATCCTTTGCGGTTTACCACTCTGTGCGCAGGAATAGCTGCTTTACCATGCGATGCATTCATGGCCCAACCCACCATTCTGGCCGATTTTTTAGCACCTAAATATTGGGCAATTGCTCCATAACTGGTAATTCTTCCGTAGGGAATTTTACGGGCGACCTCGTAAACTTTTTCAAAAAAAGAATCGGATTGTGGCATGAAATCAATTTAAAAATGGAGTTTAAATTTAATGTAAGTTATAGACTTTTGCTTTTCTAAATATTGTTTTTCGTAAAAAGTTTGCGTTTCAATTACGTCTTTTGGCACATGCGGATTGTTGTAAATATCATGATGTGCATACAAAATTTCATGATTAGATAACTCTAACAATCCCAAAGTGTAGCCGTGTAAAAATTCGCTATCGGTTTTAAGGTGTATAATGCCGTCTTTTTGAAGAATATTGTTGTATTTTCTTAAAAATTCTGAATTGGTTAAACGGTGTTTGGTGCGTTTGTATTTTATTTGTGGGTCTGGAAATGTAATCCAAATTTCACTAATTTCATTTTTTTCAAAACAATTCTCTATCAGTTCAATTTGCGTGCGGATAAAAGCAACATTGGGTAAATTTTCTTCCAAGGCAGTTTTAGCACCACGCCAAAATCGGGCACCTTTAATGTCAATTCCGATATAATTTTTATCCGGATTTTTCTTGGCTAAATCTATCGTATATTCGCCTTTACCACAACCAAGTTCTAATACTATAGGATGGTTATTCTTAAAAAAACTTTGCCATTTTCCTTTTAAAAGAAAACCTTCAAAAATTTCTTGTCGCGTTGGCTGAAATACATTGGTAAACGTTTCGTTTTCTCTAAAACGCTTGAGTTTGTTTTTACTTCCCACTAAATAAATTTGGATAAATTTTGATTAAGAATTCTCTTGCTTTTTAAATTTTGTCAACTGATTTAACCAATATCCTAAGGCAATGATGCCAATTGAAATAAAAATTAAGCTTACTGTATTTTGAATCCACCAATTGTCTAATGAACGGATAAAATTATAAGGAAAAAACAACACTTCGGTAAAAAAGTATTCAATTGCGGCAAAAATGCTTTTTACGGTCATATCTTATTATATTTACAATCGCAAAAGTATAAAAATATAGTTATGTTATCCAATTTTTTAAGTAAAACACGACCAATTAATTACTTAACAATTTTATTTTTATTGTTATTTTTCTTTTTTGTTGTGGTTTTTAGGGATGATAATCTGAGGTTTAACCTAGCTACTGTTTTTAAAATACTGATGAATATTACAGCGCTATTTTTCTCAGTTTTACTGATTAATTTTGTGATAAGAAAAAATTTACTCACCAAAGACAACTCTTTTGCCTTGTTTTTTGTGGTGATGTTTTTCATTATGTTTCCCTCAACAATGACATGGTCGGTCATGTTTTTAGCCAATGTTTTTTTATTAATTTCATTGCGCCGCGTTTATAGTTTAAAAAACAATGGAAGAATTCCGATTAAAGTTTTTGATGCCGGTTTTTGGCTTGGAATTTCGGTGCTTTTTTACAACAATCTTATCCTATTTTGGATAATTATTTTATTGGGATTGATATTTTACAAAAGAATGAATCTTAAAAATATCATCATTTCCATTTTTGGTTTAGCCATTCCAATATTTCTGTATTATGTTTTTTGTTTAATTTTTAATCAACTGCCTAATTTTTTCAATCTTTTTAAATTTGATTTCAATAGCAGTATTGTTTTTTATGGAAAATTATCGTTCTTAATTCCGATAAGTATTATTTTTAGTTTATTGATTTGGTCTATTATCAGCATCACTTTAGGGGTAAATTTGGTGAACGCCAAAAACAGGTCATCTTGGTATTTGATATTGTTTAATTTGATGATAGGGATATTAATTTCATTTACCAGTATTTACAAAACTGGCAGCGAATTGGTATTTTTATTTTTTCCAGCAAGCGTTATTTTAGCCAATTATCTTCAAAAAGAAAAAGACAGTTGGTTTAGAAATATGGTTTTATTGCTGGTTTTTTTTATCGGAATTGGCATTTATTTTTTATAATTTTTTACCAAAAGCCAAATCGCCGGCATCACCTAAACCAGGAATAATATATCCTTGTGAACTTAATTTTTCATCAACAGTGGCAATCCATAAATGCACATTGTTAGGGAAATTATTTTTGATGTTGTCTATTCCAATTTGCGAACCAATAACACTTACAATATGAATTTCTTTTGGTGTTCCATGTTTTTTCAATCCCTCAAAAACACTTACCAACGATTGTCCGGTGGCTAACATCGGATCGGCCAAAATAAGTATTTTATCATCCAAAGAGGGCGAAGCAAAATACTCAACAACAATTTCAAATTCGGTTTCGGTAGTGTGTTTTCTGTAGGCAGAAATAAAAGCATTTTCGGCATCATCAAAATAATTTAACAAACCCTGATGCAAGGGTAAACCGGCACGCAAAATAGAACACAAAACGATGTTGTTTTCAAATTTATCTATTTTTTTTATGCCCAGTGGCGTGGTAACATCAGATGATTTGTAGTGTAAATTTTTGCTGAGTTCATAACTCATAATTTCGCCAATACGTTCAATATTTCTTCTAAAACGCATCGAATCTTTTTGGATTTCAACATCTCTAATTTCTGAAATAAATTTATTGAGAATTGAGTTTTCTGAATCAAATTTATGAATAATCATTAGTAATATTTTTTACAAAAGTACAGTTATTAATAAGACGAAAGAATATAGATAAAAGATAAAAGCCGATTGTGATAGAAAATTAATTCCAATTTCCAATCCCTAATCCCTAATCCCTATCTTCGTTAATAACTCATTTCAACAATTGCAATTACTTTTTCCAGGTTGATGTTTTTGAGTTCTCCTAAGCCAATCCAACCACGCTCTTTAAATCGGTTTGAAATAATTTGAGCCGTTTCTTTATAAGTTGAGGTATAGTCTGAAAGTGATGTTTTTACACCCAAACTTTGGTAAAATTCTTGTGTTTTTTTGATGGCAAGATGCGCTATTGCTTCCTCAGTTCCTGTTAAATTCCAAACCCGTTTTCCGTACTGCGCTAATTTTTCTTTTTTAAACTCAAACTGCACTTTGTATAAATTTGGACCCACAACTGCCAAAGATTGCGCATGGTCTAATCCGTGTAAAGCGGTAAATTCATGACCAATCATGTGCGTAGCCCAATCAGTAGGAACACCTTTTGCAATTAATCCGTTTAAAGCCATGGTACAACACCACATAAAATTTGATGCAATTATATAATCTGCCGGATTTTTAAGCACTTTTGGACCTACTTCTATTAAAGTTTGCAAGATACTTTCTGCAAATCTATCTTGTAAAAAAGCGTTTGAAGGATAGGTTAAATATTGTTCTAACACATGTACATAAGCATCAATTACACCGTTTTGTAATTGACTTAAAGGAAGCGATTGAATTACAGTTGGGTCTGTAATAGAAAATTTTGGGAAGAGCAATGGGCTTCCAAATGCCAATTTTTCATCGGTTTCTTTTTTAGAAATTACCGAGCCAGAATTCATTTCAGAGCCAGTTGCCGGAAGTGTCAAAACGGTGCCGAAAGCTATTGCCGTGTTAACTTTTGCTCCTTTTGCCAAAATATCCCAGGCATTTTCGCCTTCATAATTGGCAGCAGCGGCGATAAATTTGGTACCGTCAATTACAGATCCTCCACCAACAGCCAAAATAAAATCAATGTTTTTATCTTTTACAATAGCCACCGCTTTCATCAAAGTTTCATAAGTTGGATTGGCTTCAATACCTCCAAATTCAGTAATATTAAATCCATCCAAAGCGGTAATTACTTGTTTATAAACTCCGTTTTTCATGATACTTCCGCCACCATAAGTCATTAAAATTTTGGCGTTTTTAGGAATTTCAGTTTTTAGTTTATCATATTGATTTTTACCGAAAATCAATTTAGTCGGATTGTATAATTCAAAATTTAGCATAACTTTTATAGATAGGTTTATACAAATTTACTATTTTCAGTTGAATTCATAGGCAGATTAATTATTGCATCTTTGCACAATTATTATTGATGGATGAAAACAAGACAAATTGCCCTTTTAGCAGCACTCATTGCAACCTCTATTTACGGAATTACTTATACTGTTGCTAAAGATGTGATGCCCTTGCACATAAAACCTTTCGGATTTATTTTATTAAGAGTTGGAGTCGCTACTTCTTTGTTTTGGATAATTGGCAGTTTTTTTTTTAAAATTGAACCCATTGAAAAGAAAGATTTTTTGCGATTATTTGCCGCCGCACTTTTCGGAATTGCCATTAATATGTTGTCTTTTTTTAAAGGATTAAGTTATACAACGCCCATTAATGCAGCTGTAATTATGGCAACGGCGCCCATTATGGTTTTTGTTTTTTCTATTTTTATATTGAAAGAAAAAGTGCTGATTCGTAAAATAATGGGCATCACAATAGGATTAATTGGAACTGTTATTTTAATTATGTACGGACAAAAATCATCTGCTACCGGAAGTAATATCCCTTTAGGAAACTTGTTGATATTTATCAACGCCACATCATATAGTTTATACTTGGTTATCGCCAAAAGATTAACCGTAAAATACCATCCTTTAACTTTTGCGCGTTGGATTTATCTCATCGGATTTTTAATGGTGTTACCTTTCGGATTTCATGAATTTAAAGCTGTACAATGGCAATCATTACCAACCGATATTTGGTGGAAAATTGGCTTTGTTGTTGTATTATCTACGTTTATCACCTATTTATTTAATTTGTACGCGTTGACAAAATTGAAACCAACTACTGTGGGTATTTTTATATATTTACAGCCAGTTGTTGCAACAATTTTTGCGCTTTATGTAGGAAGTGATACTTTAAATACCGTAAAAATTTTTGCCACAATCTGTATATTTATTGGGATATATTTAGTGAGCGTTAAGTTTAATAAAAATAAAAATAAAGTATAAATAACGAAAATATTTAGTTGTTTAGATGATGCTAATAAGCATGAATTATTTGCTTTTAACATTTTTAAAAGATTTTTTCTGTTATTTGTTTATACATTTGGCCACTCAAATTAAGTGATGAAACTAGGAATATTATTATTATCAATGCTTTTAGATAAATATTAATTAACTCGATTTAAACATGGATTTTCAAATTTTAATTACCAATATTACCAATCCTACCTTATTATTTTTTGCATTAGGAACTTTTGCTGCAATTGTTAAAAGTGATCTTGAAATTCCAGAATCATCTGTAAAATTTATTTCTTTATATCTTTTATTTGCCATTGGATTTAAAGGCGGACAAGAATTATCGCATAGTGAATTTAACAGCGAAATTGCGTATTCACTTTTATTCGGACTTTTTTTATCTGCTGCCATACCTATTTACTTATTTTTCATTTTAAAAAGAAAATTGAGCATTAGTGATGCCGGTGCTATTGCTGCTGCGTACGGCTCGGTTAGCGCAGTTACTTTTGTTGCAGCAGTTTCATATCTTGAATCTCAAAATATTCCATTTGGCGGGCATATGGTTGCTGTTATGGCATTAATGGAATCTCCAGCTATTATTGTTGGTGTTTTTTTAATGATGAAATTTGATAAAAAAAATAAATCTAATATGAGTGTTAAATCGATACTTCACCACTCGTTAACCAACGGAAGTGTTATGATGATTTTGGGAAGTATCGTAATCGGATTTATTGCAGACACCAAACAAGCAGAAGGTATTAAACCTTTTACAACTGATATTTTTAAAGGTTTTCTTGCCATATTTTTACTAGAAATGGGAATGGTAACTGTAAGAAGATTTAGAGGATTCTTAAAATATGGTTATTTTGTTACTTTTTTTGCGATACTAATTCCTGCAATTAATGGAGGTATCGTTGCATATATTAGTCAGTTTATTACTGATGATGTTGGCAATAGATTCATCTTTGCAATTCTGGCAGGAAGCGCTTCTTATATTGCAGTACCAGCAGCCATGCGTTTGGCAGCACCTAAAGCAGATCCTGGCTTATATATCCCAATGGCTTTAGGCGTAACTTTTCCATTTAATTTAGCTTTAGGAATGCCATTGTATTACATGATTATAAATGCTACTTAAAAGATAAAAATAAAGTAGGTTGATTGAAAAAAATATGATAATTTTAAGGGAAAATAATAAAATATGACATCAACAGAGTCCTTAGAATTATTAAAACAAGGCAATCAAAGATTTATCAATCATCAACTGTTAAACATAACAAGAGGAATCCTAGATTGTGACCACTTAGTTGATATTCAAAATCCATTTGCGGCTATTGTAGGATGTTCGGATTCTAGAGTTCCTGCCGAGATGATTTTCGATACCCGTTTAGGGGATTTATTTATCATCAGAAATGCTGGATGTGTTGCCAATAAAATACAAATTGCCAGTGTAGAATTTGCCGTTTTAAATTTAAATGTTAAGTTGGTGGTGGTTTTGGTTCATCAAAATTGTGGTGCTATTAAGGCAGCAATAGAATATGAATATGTGAGCGAAAATTTTGATTTTATGTTAAGTCAGATCAGGGAGTTAATCCATGAAACACAAGATAAATCAGCAGAAAATATTACCAAGTTAAACGCCTTTAGATCCATTGAAAATTTTTGTTCAAAATCTGAAATTATCAAATCAAAAGTAGCAGATGGAAGTGTTAAAATTGTTCCTGCTTACTACGAAATTTCATCAGGAAAGGTTTATTTTTTATAATTCTATATTTAAGAATTATTTTTTCAAGGATTACACCTGTCACAATAGGTAGGATCTTCATGGTGTTTTTTATGAGGATACATTTCTTCCTTTGCAAAAGTACATTTATTACAGCTATAAATATAACTCAGCGTTGAGCGCGTTGGGTAACCACACAAATTACAAGGCAAACCTTCTTTGGTAGAACTTATCCCAAATCCTGGAGTTTCGCATTGGGGGCAGCATGATTTAATTTTATCTAGTAACTTTTCTGTTGCTTTTTGTATAACAGACATTCTGGTTGGATTGTTCATCGCCCGCATATCTGTTTCAATATATGCCACACCATATTTTTCTATAAATTGATTAAAAATTGTACATAATTGTTCCCAATCTTCAATTCCTTTTACAATGTCTAAATTATCATTTTTAGACTTTCTAACAATCAAACTATGAGAGGGAAACTTTGCTTGATTTGCAAAATCAATTAACATTTTTTCTGTATTGATTTCTTTACCATTAAAATTTGTTTCAACACTTATTTCTCTTGCAACAATTTCTAAATCATTTTTGGTGTCAATAAGAATCATTAATTCATCATCTGCAGGTACAAAAAAAATTGTTGGATGGGCGCCAAAAGAACCTTCATTTGCAATTGCTAAATCGCAATTATA
>CAMTWE010000148.1:0-5555 GCA_947085395.1 uncultured Bacteroidota bacterium
ATCAAAAACAGGAAATTTTTCAACCTGACTATAAGTATTTTGAAACATCAAAAACGAAATTAAAAACACCAGTAACTTTTTCACAGATTTTATTTTTAAAACTTAAATTTAGGAAATTTTGGTAACGCAATCATTTTTAAACTGATATACTTGTTTACTTTCTTCGCAAACGGCTTTTCCGGCAGCATCAAAATGCAATCGATGTCCGTATTCACTTACCCAACCAATTTGTTTTGACGGATTTCCAACTACTAAAGCGTAGGGTTTTACTTCTTTTGTAACTACGGCTCCAGCGCCAATTAAGGCATATTCGCCAATATTATTACCACAAATAATGGTAGCATTGGCTCCAATACTAGCACCTTTTTTTACCAAGGTTTGCAAATATTCATCTTTTCTGATAATGGCGCTTCGCGGATTAATCACATTTGTAAAAACCATGGATGGTCCTAAAAAAACATCATCTTCGCAAAAAACGCCGGTATAAATAGAAACATTGTTTTGAACTTTAACGTTTTTTCCTAAAACTACTCCCGGCGAAACCACTACATTTTGTCCGATATTACATTTTTCGCCAATTATACAATTGGGCATAATATGGCTAAAATGCCAAATTTTGGTACCCTTTCCAATAGTACAACCATCGTCTATAACAGCAGTTTCATGCGCAAAAAAATCATTCATATCCGTTTATTTATGAATACGAAAATACGAATTTAAACCATAAAAAAATCCCGATTCACTCGGGATTCGTTATTAAGCGTATAATTTATTCAACATTAAAAGTTATGGGTAATGAGTATTTAACACCCACAGCTTTATTGCGTTGTTTGCCGGGTGTCATTTTAGGTAATAAATCTATCACTCTAATTGCTTCTTTTTCTAAACTTTTATGCGGCGCTCTAGCCATAATATTATTGATATCTCCATTTTTATCTACAGTAAAAATGACATAAATTTTCTGTTTACCCTGTGTTAATCCTAATTCTTGCGCGAGCTCAGCATTAAAATATTTATGAACATGTTTGCTTACTTGATCAGAAAAACAAATTTTTCGTTCTTCACGGGTACCGATACAACCAGGATAAACCGGTGCTTCTTCAATAATAGCAAAAGGTACATCTTCTACTACCTCTTCTTTTTCAATGACTTCTACAATGTCACTAGCTAAACGTGGATCTCTAAGTGAAATGGCATCTTTTTCGCCAATTTCTGTAGATTTTAATACTGTTTCAATAATTTTCTTTTCATCTTTCACAATTTCTATTTTATCCATGATAGATTGTGGCTGTTGGGGCTCTGGTGGCGGAGGTGTATCTGGTGGAGGAGTAATTGGAATATTTTCATTATCCAAATCTAAATTTTGCATTGAAACATTGGCTCTAAGCGCGCTGTTGTTATCGGTTGATTTGTATTCTAAACTAAGATGCACAATCAATAATGATAAAGTAAGACCTAACAGCATAAAAATTTTACTGTAATTTTCTAAAATTACTGCTTGATTTTTTTTGATTTCCATTTTACTAAATTATTAGTGTTACTAATTCAGTTGGGTACAATATGCTTACAAATATTTAGTAAGTTGAGATACTTATAATGTGAAAATCAAAATAAAGACTTTGTTTTTTTGATTTCACTCTATGGGCAAAATTTATGGCCAGTTCATAAAATCATATGTTAGATTTCTTACCTTAAAGGTACAAAAAAAACCGTTCCGATGTGTCGGAACGGTTTTAATATTTAATTTTATTTTAAAACTGTTTCTATTTTAGAAATCTTGTTTTTCTTCTAAAATTTTAAAGAACTGATCTAATTTAGGTAAAAGTACAATTCTTGTACGTCTGTTTTTAGATCTACCTTCTGGTGTTTTATTAGTATCTAAAGGTAAAAATTCACTTCTACCAGCTGCAATTAAACGTTTAGGGTCAATTTTGTGATCGTTTTGTAAAACTCTTACAACAGAAGTTGCTCTTTTTACAGATAAATCCCAATTGTCATTAATACAGTCTGTGCTAATAGGATTAGTATCAGTATATCCTTCTACCATCACTTCAACTTCTGGTCTAGTACCAATAACTTGTGCTACTTTTCCTAAAACTGATTTTGCTCTATCACTAACTACGTGACTTCCACTTTTAAATAATAATTTATCAGCAATTGAAATATAAACAACTGTTTTTTCAACATTAACTTCAATATCTTGATCATCTAAACCGTCTTTTAACACTCTTTTCAATGTAACAGCTAAAGCTAAGTTTAAGGAATCTCTTGCATTCATAGCTTTGCGCACATGTTTAATATACTCATCTTTCTTAGCTAATTGCGCTAAAGTTTCTTTGATATTGTCTGATGCTGCTTTGGTTAAAACAGTTAAGTCTCCAACTTGTTGGACGCTAGTCGCTTTATCTTTTTGCAAATCTGCAATACGAGCTTCTAAAGTAGAAACTTTAAATTCACTTTTTTCACGATCTACTAAACATTTCATCAAGTTAGCTTTGGTGTCAACCAATTCTTGACTAGTTTGTTTGTATTTATTATCTAATTCAGTATATTTCTTTTGAGAAACGCATGAAGTGAATAAAACTGACGATAATATCGCCACAACTAGTAATTTTTTCATAATTTTAAATTGTTATATGTTTGATGCAAATATATCAAAAATAAGGATTTTTTCCTTGCTAGAAAGTGATTTTATGATAATTTTAAGAATGATTTATTGATTATCTTTGCATACATCTTAAAGAAATATTCAATAATACTCATAATGATTAAAAAAATATTTATTCTGGTCGTAGTTTTGTCGTTTTTATCTTGTAATGAAAAAACGAAAAAGGAAGTTGTTCATTTAGAAGGATACGCCTTAGGAACAACTTTTTCTATTAAATATATAGATGATAAAGCTATTAAATATGACAAATCTGTAGATAGTTTAATTCATGCTATTAACAAATCCTTATCAACTTATTTAGCAACTTCAGATATTACCAAAATCAACAAAGGAGATACTGCAATTGTGGTTGATGATTTATTTAAAGAAGTTTTTGTAAAATCAAAAAATATATATCAAGAAACCAACGGAATTTTTGACCCAACTATTGGGATATTGGTAAATGCTTGGGGCTTTGGTCCAGAAAAACCAGTAGAAAATTTAGATTCATTAAAAGTAAAAGCGCTTTTAAAAATGGTTGGTTTTGATAAAATATCAATCAACCAAGAATCAAAAGTTAGCAAAGAATTTCCAGAAATGTATCTAGATTTTAATGCCATTGCTAAAGGTTATACGGTAGATGTCATCGGTAGGTTTCTAGAATCGAAAAATATTTTCAATTATATGGTTGAAATTGGAGGCGAAATAAGAGCGCGCGGTAAAAATCAAAAAGGAAATTACTGGAAAATTGCCATTGAAAATCCTAATTTTGATGGAAGTCGTTCTTTTGCGGCTTATATTTCTTTAGACAATCAATCTTTAGCAACTTCTGGAAATTACAGAAAGTTTAAAGTGGATGAAAAAGGGCAAAAATATGCACACACGATCAATACAAAAACGGGATATTCTAGCAAAACCGATTTGCTAAGTGCTTCTGTTTTTTCTGCTTTAGATTGTGCAGATGTTGATGGTTATGCCACTGCTTTTATGGCGATGGGTTATCAAAAAACACTCGATTTTCTTAAAAATAGAAACGATTTAAAAGTGTTTTTAATTTATTCAAAACCAGATGGTACAATTGCAACTTATGCAACAGTAAAGTTTGAAAAATAAATGGGTTAATCCTATAAAGTTGGCAAATAACTTATTTGAATAGAAATTACAATTTTTGATTAACTTAATGGAACTGATTTTTAGCGGATTTCCCTTTAGGGTTTTAGGGTAAAATCAACTAAAAATCAAATTTATTTACTTTTGTAGTAGCCCTAATTTATGCTTTTACCGCAATTTTATATGCTTTCAGAAAAACTTTAAACAGCGGAATCGCTAACATTAAAATACTGATAAACATTACAATACCGGCAATAAGAAAAACAAAATAATTGTTGGCTAAATTAATTTTCATTTCTGCAAATGGTGTGTTTTTAGAAAAATAAATCCATTCGCTTCGTTTTAAACCAGCCGCAATTAAAGCGCCAAAAAACACCAACAACGAGCCATTGAAAATATAAAAACCGCTTAACAATTGTTTTATATTATCTTTAAAACCAGTATCAATTCTAGCAGCAATATAAAATAAGCTCGACAATAAAATGGTGGTATTAATGCCAATTGTTGTTCCCATAGAATGCGCCACGGTTATATGGGTGCCATGTGTAAAGAAATTGATTATGGGGATGGAAATGAGTAGCGCCAGAATTAGATTGATAAAAATCCAAAAATCTGCTGCCATTAAAAATCTATATGCCATAGTATTGTTGGCTTTTTTCTCTTCGGATAGAGATTTTCTCCAACTATAAATCATGTATCCTAAAATAACCCATTCGGTCATGCTTATTCCGTAAGCTACATAACGAATCCAAGGTTCTGTTGGAATAATATAGGTGTGATGCGCCCAGCCAAACATTAAATTGGTCAATCCTAAAAAGTAAAAGAAAAAAGGCAATTTACCGCGTCCAACTGAATCATCATTCTTGATTTTCGCCATAATATAGATGGATAATCCGTACACCAACTGATTCCACGAGCCCACAAATGAGCCGTATGATTTCCACTGAACGGTTAAATCGCGGACAAAGTTTTCTCTGAAATAAGGTGAAAACCAAAAGTGTGCCTCGGCTAAATGAAAAATCATAAAAACAATTCCAGTTCCCCACATCCAATAATATACGGGCCAATTTTTAACCTGACTTAAAACGGTTTTAAAATAATTGTATCCAAATAAAATCCATCCAAATAAAATTGGAAAAATTAAAACGGGCATAAATGCCAAATATTCTCTGCCGCCCATATATCCGGTTCCGATGGATATAAATATTAGCAATCCTAAAATCAGAAATAAATAAAAATGGATTTTTGTTAGTTTAGGAGAAAAAATATGCAATCCTTCAATATTAGAAAGTGCAAAATAAATACTCCCAGTTGCAGCTAAAATAATCCAGGAAATAACACTTGAATCATGAAACGGACGCATTTTGGTAAAAGGCAATAATTCTTTTAGAAAATCTGGAATTATATATTGAAAACCAGCTAATACACCGAAAAAACTTCCTATAACTAATGCAAAAAGGGATAGTAAAATAAACTGAAGAGAAAATTTATTTTTGGAAAATTGCGCAGTTTGGTGCATCATAAATTTAGGGTTAAATTTTATTAATTAGATTTTTTTGCAATGGAATCTTGGTTCTTATAATTAATTTCGACCCATCCATTGGGTTGTAAATTGGCCTTATAATCTGGAAAATAGCCACTTGCATCTACAGCTCGTAAAAAGCTGATAATTTCATTCTTTTCAGTTTCGGTAAAATTGTATTTTGGCATCGATTTTACACCGCTGTTGATAAATCCTTTGATATAATTTTCGCCTTTATTGGGATGAGAAATGATGTTGGTTAAATCGGGACCCAAA
>CAMTWE010000149.1:0-24719 GCA_947085395.1 uncultured Bacteroidota bacterium
TTCTTTGTGGTACTTTTTGATTTTTTTCATCAAGTTCTGCAAGTTGTTTTGTGACTTCACTTTGTCGGACTCAGCAAATCACTTAGTGGTTTTTGTGGTATAGCAATTTAGCTTTTCTGAAACACTAACAGTTCGCTCCTAAGTAGCAAAAACCTTATTATTTTTTAGGAATACTACTGAAAAATAGTTGGCAAAAACCTTTTTATCCCTTTATTGGCATGGTCTTACAGGTAATTATATGAAATTATTTTAACAAACGGTTAAGTGGAGAAAAATTCATCAATTGAATCCCTTACGATGCCAACTTTAAAAACTTTTAACATTTTAACTTTACAAACAATATTCTATGCGTCTTTACATTTCTTTTCTAACTCTGCTTGATATTCTTCTAAAACGGGTTTTACGGTACTTTCTGGCAAATCTGCAACTCGGATATACATCAAACCATCAATGGCATTGTTAAAAGCGGGATCAACATTAAAGGCAACCAATTTGGCATTTTGTTTTACATATTTTTTTATCAAAACGGGTAAACGCAATGCACCTGGTTCAATTTCTTCAATAATTTTATCAAACTTGTTTAAATCTGCTTTGGTAGCATCAAAAACAAAATCTTTATCAACATCATTTAATTTTACTTTATACTCTTTTTTAGGCCGAACAAATTGCGCAATAAACGGATCGTAATAATTAGATCGCATAAATTCTATCATCAGCGATTTTGAAAAATCAGAGAACTTATTACTGATACTAACGCCTCCCATTAAATATTTATGATTTGGATAGCGTAAAGTTACGTGTACAATTCCTTTCCAAAGCAAAAATAAAGGCATGGGTCTTTGTTGGTATTCTTTGATAATGAAAGCCCTTCCCATTTCAATGGTGTGCGACATCATTTCGTACAATTCTGGTTCTAAGCGAAAAAGTGAGTGCACATAAAAACCTTCGATGCCAAACTTTTTATAAATTTCTTCGCCTAAACCCATGCGGTATGCACCGGCAATTTTATGCGCATCTCTGTCCCACAAAATTAAATGATGGTAAAAAGTATCGTATTGGTCAATGTCAAGTGCTTCATTGGTTCCTTCGCCAACTTCTCTAAAAGTAATTTCGCGCAGTCGGCCAATTTCGTACATTATGGTCGGGATTTGGTCACTATTTGCAAAATATATTTCGTAATTATTACTTTCTAACAAGCGAGCATCAGCTTTTTTTAGCAATTCAATTTCCTGAATCATTTCATGCACACTTCCTTGTTTTACAATGTCTTTAGGTTTCTTTTTAAGTCCGGGAATTTTAATGGTTGGCGTTCTAAAAAATTTAAGTTTTTTGTGATAGGGTTGTGCTAACATATAGGTTTTCTTACGTAAAAATTCGTAATACTCATTAAAATCGGTTAATTCATTTTGTTCTTTTGAGCTGATGGGTTTTCCAATTCTTACCTTTATAATTCTATTTTTTTGTGATAGTAATTCTGAAGGCAACATAGCCGTTCTAAATTTGTCATTAATTTTAGATAAGAAATAAAACAACCAACTATTTTTGGCGTGAAAATAAATGGGAACTACGGGTACATTCAGTTTTCTGATGAGTTTTACAGTTCCTTCATTCCAAGGTTTATCAATAATTAATTGCCCGTCTTTATAGGTTGATACTTCTCCGGCAGGAAAAATACCCAATGAATTTCCCTTATGAATATGGTTAATGGTCGCTTTTAAACCAGCATAACTAGATTTATTTTCATATTCATCAAACGGATTTACAGGCAATACATATGGTTTTAGTGGTTCTATTTTATGGATTAAAAAGTTGCCCATAATTTTAAAATCACACCTATTTTCTAACATCAATTTTAAAAGCAAAACTCCATCAATACCACCTAAAGGATGGTTAGATATAGAAATAAAAGGACCTTCTTTCGGGATTCGTTTTAAATCTTCTTCGGGGATTTTAAATTTAATTTGAAAGTCGTCTAAAATAGCATTTAAAAACACCAAATCTTTTAAATGTTTGTGTTTTTGGTATATTTTATCAATGGTAGAAATGCGTAAAACTTTTAAAAGAATCCAGCCAATTATCCTTCCGAATAAACCGTATTTATCAAATTTTATGGCTTTGGCAATTTCTTTGGCTGTAACTAAACTCATTATTATTTTTTAATTATTATCAATTTATAAGATTTATTTTACAACAATTTGCACGGTTTCTTTGTTTAATTGTTTCAATAAAACTTCTTTGTTTTTTTCTATTTTTTGAAGCGATTTTTCATCAAAATGACGGATGGTAAAAAGGGTTAAATTGGTATCAAAACTCACTAAATATTTTGATTTTAATTCTGCTAGAAATTTTTCAAAATTGTTAAAACTATCGTCCACACAAACTGAAAAACTGATGGCAGAATTTTGTATCATATTCACTTTTAACTGAAAATCGTGTAATAATTTAAAAATATCGCTGATATTGTGTTCTACCATAAAAGAGAAATCGAGCGCTGAAATTGCAATTAAAGTCTGATTTTTCTTCACAATATAACAGGGCACAAAGGGCTCTAGCGCCGCGCCTTTGCTTACGGTTGTTCCCTTTTGATGGATGTCAACAAAAGAACGAACATACAATGGAATTCCTTTATTTTCTAGTGGTTTAAGCGTTTTAGGGTGGATAACCGAGGCGCCATAAAACGCCATTTCAATGGCTTCGGTATAGGAGATTTGATGCAACAATGCTACTTCATCAAAATAACGTGGGTCGGCATTTAAAACACCCGGAACATCTTTCCAAATAGTTACACTTTTTGCATTTAAACAATAGGCAAAAATTGCGGCGGTATAATCAGATCCTTCTCTTCCTAAAGTGGTGGTTAATCCGTGTTCTGTAGCCCCAATAAATCCTTGTGTGATGGTAAGTTTATCTACATTTAAATTGTTAGTAATATTTTCTTGTGTTTCTTTCCAATTGACCACTGGGTCGCGGTAATTTTTATCGGTTTTGATAAAGTTTCTAACGTCTATCCATTGATTTTCGATGCCAAAATCATTGAGGTAATTACTCACAATTTTGGTAGAAATCAATTCGCCTAAACTCACAATTTGATCGTAGATATAATTGTAATGGGTAGATTTATTCATCATCATAAATCCGCTCATTTCAATATAAAACTGTTCAATATCAATAAGGGTATTTACTGCTTTATCGCCAAATAAATCATTAATAATTTTTTCGTGATAGGTTTTTACCGCATCAATATGCCGTGTTAAATCTTTGGATTGATTGAAATATGATTTGGCAACTTCTTCCAAAGCATTGGTCATTTTACCCATTGCAGAAATGATAACTACGGTTTTGTCTGATCCTTCTTGTTGTAAAACTTTAGCAATATTTTTAACACCTTCGGCATCTTTTACCGAGGCACCACCAAACTTAAATATTTTCATTAGGGATGCTTTTTAGGTATTTGATTAAATTTTCTTCTGTCATTTGAACCGTTTCCCAACCATCTAAAATAGTAGCGCCACTTTTTTTGTAAAAATCAATTGCGGGTGTATTCCAATCTAAAACTACCCATTCAACCCTTCTTACTTTTTCATTAAACGCATGGGTTAAAACGGCATCGTAAAGTGCTTTTCCAATTCCTAATTGTCTTTTATTCTCTTTTACAATTAAATCTTCTAAATGAATTGTTTTTCCTTTCCAAGTAGAATAACGGTTATAAAATAACGCCATTCCAACAATTTCACCATTATATTCTGCAATAAAAGTTTGGAATAATATATTTTTAGAAAAACCATCAGCAATTAATTCATCAACCGTTACCACCACCGCATCGGGCGCTCTTTCAAAAGTTGCCAATTCTTTAATTAAACTTAAAACCGCAGGCATGTCCTCTTGGTTTCCTTTGCGTATTACTATACTCATTTTGATGATTTTTTGACAAATTTAACGATATTTGCGTAAAACATCACAATCGCATTCAAAATGAAAAATAAACATATCACTTTAGGAGAATTTATCATTGATAAACAAGAGGAGTTTCAATACAGTTCTGGAGAACTTTCTAAACTTATTAATTCTATAAGATTGGCTGCTAAAGTGGTTAATTATGAAGTAAATAAAGCTGGTTTGGTTGATATTTTAGGCGCTTCAAGCACCATTAACATTCAAGGTGAACAACAACAAAAATTGGATGCTTACGCCAATGAAGTTTTTACCCAAGCACTCATCAACAGAGAAATTGTTTGTGGTATTGCCAGCGAAGAAGACGATAATTACATCACTATTAAGGGTAAAAATAATGACCATAACAATAAATATGTGGTTTTGATGGATCCTTTGGATGGTTCTTCTAACATTGATGTGAATGTTTCTGTTGGAACTATTTTTTCTATTTACAGACGCATAACTCCAGAGGGAACACCCGTTCAGGAAATCGATTTTTTGCAAAAAGGAAGTCAGCAAGTAGCTGCTGGTTATGTAGTTTACGGCACCTCAACTATGTTGGTTTACACAACCGGACATGGCGTTAACGGATTTACTTTAAATCCGGCAATTGGCACTTTTTATTTATCGCATCCCAATATGCAATTTCCAAAAGATGGAACTATATATTCTATAAACGAAGGAAATTATGTTCATTTTCCGCAAGGCGTAAAAGATTATTTAAAATATTGTCAAAAAGAAGAAGGAGACCGCCCTTATACCTCTCGATATATAGGTTCACTGGTTTCAGATTTTCATCGAAATATGATAAAAGGAGGCATTTATATTTATCCAACAAGCACCAAAGCGCCTAAAGGAAAATTGAGATTGTTGTATGAAGCCAATCCGATGGCATTTTTAGCCGAACAGGCAAAAGGAGCCGCATCTGACGGATATCGCAGAATCATGGATCTTCAACCAACTTCTCTACATCAACGTGTTCCATTTTTCTGTGGCAGCAAAAACATGGTTAAAAAAGCCAATGAGTTTATGGGACAATATCCAGATGATGCCAATTATTAAATTGGTATAAGATTAAGCGATATTCCGATAAGAAGATTCAATAAGAGTTGCAATATTATAGTGTTAACCAGCGTTATATTTGTTGTAACATTTAAAGAATAAATTATTATGTCATTTGAATTGCCAAAATTAAATTATGCGTACGATGCTTTAGAGCCCTATATTGATGCTCGTACCATGGAAATCCATCATACCAAACACCACCAAGCATATACCAATAATCTTAATGCTGCTATTGCTGGCACAGAATTGGAAGGAAATTCTATAGAGTCTATTCTTTCAAATTTGGATATGAACAATAAAGCGGTAAGAAATAATGGTGGCGGATTTTACAATCACAATTTGTATTGGGAAATTATGAATCCAAATGGCGGTGGAAAACCAACAGGAGAATTAGGAGCAGCAATTGACACTTCTTTTGGTTCTTTTGAAAATTTTAAAGAAGTTTTCTCAAAAGCAGCTACCACTCAGTTTGGATCAGGATGGGCTTGGTTATGTGCACACAAAGACGGTAAATTATTGGTTTGTGCTACTCCAAATCAAGACAATCCATTGATGCCTGGAGTTGGTTGTGGCGGATTTCCTATTTTAGGAATTGATGTTTGGGAACACGCTTATTATTTAAATTATCAAAATAGAAGACCTGATTATATCAACGCATTTTTTAATGTTATTGATTGGGAAAAGGTTTCAAAAATATTTGCTGTAAGCAAGTAAGTAGGTTAAAGTTGTAATGTTGAAAAAACCACGCCAAAAACGTGGTTTTTTTTATGGGTATAATCCTAAAAATGGTTGGGGAAACTCTTTTTATCCCTTTATTGATTTGGTTTTACAAGAAGTTATATTTACAGCGAACTATGAAAAATAGAAAATGATGGCGTAATGGACAAAATTAATGCTCAAAACTTTCGTATCCCTTATTGTTACTAACTTTGAAGCAAGTCAAAGGTTTTCATTGTTTTTTAGTGAATAAATTTCAATTCAAACATTTTAATAAAACGCTAATAATTAATAAGTTAGTTGAGTTTTTAGAGGCATAAAGCTCTCTAAAAATATCAAAAAAAGCATTAATTTTGTCCATTACACCCTTTATTTCGGTTATCTCCATGTAAAAATTGTTTGTGTTAATTTGATACGTAGCAAAATCAAAATAATAGTATCAATAAAACAACTTATATTTTATCAAAAAGATACATATTTGTATATTTGTGCTTTTTAGATAACTTTGTGATAAATATTACACTATGCAACACATTGGCAAAAACATAAAAAGAATAAGAGAGGAAAGAGGTTTAACACAACAATCTATTGCCGACCTTATTGCGATGCACCGCTCTAATTACTCCAGAGTAGAAACTGGCGACAGAGATTTATCTATAGATGCAATAGGAAAAGTAGCCAAGTATTTTAACTTGACTATTGACCAATTGGTAAATTTAGAAGGCGATATTCCGCAAGAAATTACTATTGAAGATAAAACATTAGTAGAACAAGTAAAACTAATACAAGGGCTTGAACCCGAAGAAAAAAATATGGTTTTTAAAATGGTCGATACTTTTTTAACACAAAAAAAGTTTAAAGATTTTTTTGAAAAAAATATAGCAACACTTTAAAACAAAAAAAATGCAAACAGATAACATATTTATTATTCAACCCGACACTACAGAGCAAGCCAGTGCTTTAAAAGCATTTGTAAAGGCTTTAAAAATGAAATTTGAAGTAGCCGAAAAACCTTACAACCCCGATTTTGTAGCCAAAATAATGAAAAGCGAACAAGAGTTTAAACAAGGTAAAACCAAACGAGTAAAGAAAGAAGATTTAAGTAACTTTTTAGGTTTATAATGGTTTTGATTTAGATTTTTCAGAACAAGCACAAAAAGATGTACAATTGCATAAAAAAGCAGGTAACAAAGCCGTGCTTAAAAAAATACTTGTGCTTTTTACTGAACTTACCGAGCATCCGTTTGAAGGAACAGGAAAACCAGAACCGCTAAAACACCAACTTACAGGCTATTGGTCTCGTAAAATTAACCAAGAACACAGGATTATTTATAAAGTAACCGATAATATTGTACACATTGCCTCTGTTTATGGGCATTATTTGTAATAACAAAATCCAGCAATCGCTGGGTTTTGTGTTTTTACTTTGTTTGTGTGTACGAGCAAGATGCTCGCACCAGCACATTTACCTAATGCTCGGACGAGCGTGGGGAACTATGGAAAATAGAAAATGATTTAAACAATTAATTGCTAATCAAAAAAAAGTCTTTTGTCTTATGTCTTTTGTCTGTATTACTAATACGCCCGTTGGTTTTTACCTTCATAAAAGTTGATAAACGCCTCATTAACCACTCTATTTCCGCCAGGTGTTGGATAATTGCCGGTAAAATACCAATCGCCTAAGTGATTGGGGCAAGCCCGATGTAAATCTTCTACCTTTTGAAAAATAATTTCAATTTCAGAATTGATGTTGTTAGTTTTTAACATCTCGGCAATTTTTTTAGAAATATCAACTGGTGAAAAAGAATCGTAAATCATTTTTACGTAATTTTCGGATACGGCTCCTTCTGTAGTTTGTTGTTTTTTACACAACGTATAAACCTCCTCTAGCAATGATAATTTTTGATGGTCTTTTAACAATTCTAAAGCCGCTCTAAAGGCAATAAAATCGCCTAATTTTGCCATATCAATTCCGTAACAATCTGGATATCTTATTTGCGGAGCAGATGAAACTACAATAATTTTTTTCGGATTTAATCGATCTAAAATTTTTAAAATACTTTTTTTCAATGTTGTACCCCGCACAATACTATCATCAATAATGACTAAATTATCGGTAGGTTTTACCACGCCGTATGTAACATCATACACATGCGCCACCAAATCATCTCTGGTAGCATCTGAAGAAATAAAGGTTCTGAGTTTAGCATCTTTGATGGCTATTTTTTCGATGCGCGGTCTTACCGATAAAATTTCTAGTAACTTTTCTTCTTTTATTTTTCTGCCTTGTTTTATAATGGCATCAATTTTTGATTTGTTTAAATAATCTTCGGCGGCTTCAATGATGCCATAAAAAGATATTTCTGCGGTATTTGGAATGAAAGAAAAAACGGTGTTTTCTATGTCGTAATTGATGTTTTCTAAAATTTGTGGAAACACATTTTTCCCCAATAATTTTCGTTCCTGATAAATAGATTCATCGCTACCTCGGGAGAAATAAATCCGCTCAAACGAACATGATTTTTTAGGAAGTTGTTCCAATACATTTTCAACAGTAATTTTTCCATCTTTTTTGATGATTAAAGCACTGCCGTGTTCTAATTCTTTTACAGCATCCGTTTTTACGTTAAAAACGGTTTGAATTACAGGTCTTTCAGAAGCGACTACTACCACTTCATCATCGGCATAATAAAAAGCGGGTCTAATTCCGGCCGGATCACGCAGTACAAAAGCATCGCCATGACCTAACAATCCTGCCATGGCATAACCACCATCCCAATTTTTAGTAGAACGTTGTAGTATTTTCTGAATATTGAGTTCTTTTTCAATCAATTTAGAAGATTCTTTTTTAGAAACGCCTTCTGTTTTTAATCGATGGTAAATTTCTGACACTTCATCATCCAAATAATGACCTATTTTTTCCATCACTGTAACGGTATCAGTCATTTCTTTAGGATGTTGACCGATATCTACCAAATCATTAAAAAGTTGCTTGGTGTTGGTGAGATTAAAATTACCGGCAACAATTAAATTTTTGTGCATCCAATTACTTTGCTTGATAAACGGATGAACACTTTCTATACTATTGCTCCCGAATGTGCCATAACGAACATGTCCTAAAAATAAATTTCCCATAAATGGCACTTCATTTTGCATGGCAATTTCATTATCGGCATCTATGCCTTTCATTGAAAATTTTAGCTGTTCATTTATTTGTTTAAAAATATCTTGAATAGAATTTTGAGCATTTGATCTTACTCTATCTATATAGCGCGTTCCTGGTTTTACATCAATTTTTATACTGGCAATTCCGGCGCCATCCTGTCCGCGATTGTGTTGTTTTTCCATCAACAAATACATTTTGTCAATTCCGTAGCAGTAGGAACCGTATTTTTCTTTATAAAAAGAGAGTGGTTTTAACAATCTAACTAAGGCAATTCCACATTCGTGTTTAATAAAGTCGCTCATGGTTCTTAAATTTGGTTTTAAATTAAACAAAAAATTCCGCTTTTTGGCGGAATTTTAATTTTATAAATCGATATCAAAATGCGTTAATTGTTTAAATAAAAACATGCGCTGTATTATTTCATCATAAGTAAGTTCTTGCATGCGCGCTGTTCCGAATTTTTCTACACAAAAAGATGCTAAGTTAGAACCAAACATCACGGCAGTTTTCATATTCTCAAAAGAGATATCTTTAGTTTTTGCTAAATATCCAATAAAAGCTCCGGCAAAAGTATCGCCTGCACCCGTTGGGTCAAAAACTACTTCTAAAGGCAAAGCGGGTGCAAAGAAAACGCGGTCTTCATTAAACAACAAAGCACCGTGTTCTCCTTTTTTAATTACTACATATTTCGGTCCTAATTCTTGTATTTTTTGCGCCGCTTTAACTAGGGAATATTCACCAGAAAGTTGACGTGCTTCTTCATCATTAATGGTAATAACATCTACTTTTTTGATGACTTCCATCAATTCATCCCAAGTATTATCCATCCAAAAATTCATGGTATCTAACACTACTAATTTTGGGCGAACCGGAATTTGTTTGATTACAGCCATTTGAACCGCCGGATGTAAATTACCCAACATTAAGAAATCTGTATCTTGATATGCTGCTGGAACTTTTGGATTAAAATCGGCCAACACATTTAAATCAGTTCTTAAAGTATCGCGTGTATTTAAATCATTGTGGTATTTTCCACTCCAAAAAAAGGTTTTTCCTTTTTTAATAATTTCAATGCCTTCAATATTAATACCTCTGTTTTCTAACATCTCTAAATACGATTGCGGAAAATCGCCACCAACCACCGAAACTATAGCAATATCAATATCAAATTGAGAAGCCGATAAACCTATAAAAGTAGCGGCTCCTCCTAAAATTTTATCGGTTTTGCCAAAAGGGGTTTCTATAGCATCAAAAGCAACTGTTCCTACAATCAATAATTTACTCATAAACAAGTTTAAAAAATATTTTTGCAAATATACAGCTTACTTTTAGAGTATTCTTATTTGCAGGAAAAAAGTAATATTTTTGAAATATTTAAGCAGATAGCAAATCAATATTTTACCTTTGCAAAAATATTTTACCATGAATATGAAAGAAATACAAGCAGAAATAATTGAGGAATTTTCAATGTTTGATGATTGGATGCAACGCTATGAATACTTAATTGATCTTGGAAAATCTGTTCCAACAATTGAAGAATCTTTCAAAAAAGATGAAAATTTAATTAGAGGATGCCAATCAAAAGTATGGTTGCACGCCGAATTAGAGCATGGAATTGTAAAATTTACTGCCGATAGCGATGCCATTTTAACCAAAGGAATTGTTGCTTTGTTGCTTCGTGTTTTTTCCAATCAAACACCACAAGATATTTTAGATACTGAGCCATTTTTTATTGATGAAATTGGTTTAAAAGAACATTTATCGCCTACAAGAGCCAATGGTTTAGTTTCTATGATTAAACAAATTAAATTATTTGCATTGGCATATCAAACAAGACAGTTATAATCTTAATCAGATTAAAGAATTTAAAACAAAGTATAAAGACAATTGTTTTTACTAATCATAAGCAAATAGTATTTTTTCAGCTTTTTTAGCTTCGATTTAAAATAATAAATTTGTACATTTGTCCTTATTTAGAATGAATATAAATTATTAAATAAAAATGACGGAAGCTGAAAAAAGAGCCCTCGGAACTAAAATTATAGAAGTCATTAAAACCATATTTGACCCTGAAATTCCGGTAGATATTTACGAATTAGGCTTAATTTACGATGTATTTGTAAATGATCAAAAAGGCGTAAAAATTATCATGACTTTAACAACCCCAAATTGCCCGGTTGCAGAAACTTTACCGCGCGATGTTGAAGAAAAAGTAAAAACTTTAGAGGAAGTTGATTCTTGCGAAGTTGAAATTACTTTTGACCCAGCATGGAATCATAGCATGATGAGTGACGAAGCCAAATTAGAACTTGGATTTATGTAATGGATGAAAGAATTGTAAATAAAGTTGCCAACAGTAAATTAATACAAATTGATTTAGAAGATTATATACCAAAAGGCCCGCGAAAAATTATTCATGTTGCAGATTGGCTTTTTGAAGGTATTGTTTTGAAAGAAGTTGACTTTAATCAAAAAATTACCGCACATGATTGGACACAATATCAAAATACATTTGTAGTAATTGAACCTGCAGAAGATGCCATTGTTCCTAATTGGGCTTACCTATTACTCGCCACAAAACTGAGCGGAATTGCACAAAAAATTATAGTTGGCACCCGCCAAGAACTAGAAGATAGTTTGTTGCTAGAATCTTTAGAAAAAGCAGATTTTTCTATTTATACCAAAAAACAAATTATAGTTAAAGGATGTTCAAAAGTTTCAATTTCTAACAATGCTTATGCGTTTTTAATACAGAAACTAAAACCCCACGTGAAATCTATGATGTTTGGAGAAGCTTGTTCAAATATTCCGCTTTTTAAACATCGAAATTAAATTTTTTAGTACCTTTAGCTATACATTTCTCTTAAATTAATTTTATGAAAAATTTATTGTTATCTGTTGTATTTTTCAGCTTTACCCTGTCATTATTTGCGCAAAATAATAATGCAACCAGTGAAATTACTGAAGGATGGAAAAAAGACGGAAAAGTTGCCATTATGTTTAACCAATCTTCATTTTCTAATTGGGTTGCGGGCGGTGAAAACAGTTTAGCAGCCAATGCGTTTATCAATTATGATTTCAATTATAGAAAAGGCGACTGGCGATGGGATAACAAAATTATTACCGCCTACGGAATGACAAAAACCAAAACTAATGGTACGCGCAAAATGGACGACCGGCTAGAATCTAATTCAATAGTGGGTAAAAAAGCAACAGAATTATGGTTTTATTCAGCTTTTTTAAATTTCCAAACACAATTTACCAATGGTTACGATTATAAAACTGACCCGAATGCTACTAGTCCAGTTTCAAAATTTTTTGCGCCCGCTTTTTTATCATTTGGACCTGGAATGATGTATAAAAAAGATGATCAGTTCAAAATTAATATTTCGCCCATTACTTCAAAAATTATCATTGTAAACGATGATTTTCTATCAAATATTGGTGCTTATGGTGTTACACTGGGTGATAAAAGCAGGTTTGAATTAGGTTTTAACGCTTCACTTTATCACAAAAAAGATATCATGGCAAATGTATCTGTAGAAAATATCTTGAATTTATATGCCAATTATTTGGAAGATTTTAAAAATGTGGATGTAAACCATCAATTAAATATTGTTTTACAAGTCAATAAATATTTATCAACTAATATTCAATTACATACTATTATTGATGATAATACTTCCAAAAAAGCTCAATTTAAAGAAGTTTTAGGAATTGGTGCTAACTTTTTATTTTAATCATTCTTCTTCAAATTCTTGATACAGAAAATCATTGTATGGGAATCTTGTGATATGGATTTTTTTAACTTCTTCAAAAATAATATCTTTTAAATCTTCAATATTTTCTTTGTTAAGTGCCGAAATAAACACACATTGGTTTTGCATTTTCCCCATCCAAGTTTTCTCCCAATCTTCTAAAGTGTAGTGTTCTTTGGTTTTTTGAGCAACTAAATCATCTTCATCAATAGTTTGATGGGTATAATTATCAATTTTATTAAAAACCATGATAGTTGGTTTATCATTGCATTTAATTTCACTTAAAGTTGTTTCAACTGATACTATATGATCTTCAAAATTTGGGTGAGAAATATCAACAATATGCAACAACAAATCTGCTTCGCGCACTTCATCTAAAGTTGACTTGAATGATTCTACCAATTGCGTTGGTAATTTTCTGATAAATCCAACCGTATCAGTTAAAAGAAATGGAATATTCCGAATTACCACTTTTCGAACGGTGGTATCGAGTGTTGCAAATAATTTATTTTCGGCAAAAACTTCACTTTTACTGATGACATTCATCAAGGTTGATTTTCCTACATTGGTATAACCAACTAAGGCAACGCGCACCATTTTACCGCGGTTTTTTCTTTGCACCGCCATTTGTTTATCGATGATGATTAATTTTTCTTTGAGTAAAGAAATTTTATCGCGGATGATTCTACGGTCTGTTTCTATTTCTGTTTCTCCAGGACCCCTTAGTCCAATTCCACCTTTTTGACGCTCTAAGTGTGTCCACATTCTGGTTAAACGTGGCAATAAATATTGGCATTGTGCTAATTCTACCTGCGTTTTTGCATAGCTAGTTTGGGCGCGTTGTGCAAAAATATCGAGTATTAAATTGGTTCTGTCTAATACTTTTATATTGAGTACTTTTTCAATATTTCGCAATTGTGATGGCGCTAATTCATCATCAAAAATAGCAGTTCCTATTTCATTTTCTAAAATATATGTTTTTACTTCCTCTAATTTGCCAGTTCCTAAAAAGGTTTTTGGATTGGGAAATTCTAATTTTTGAACAAATCTCTTTACCACTTCACCGCCAGCAGTATGTGTTAGAAACTCTAATTCATCTAAATACTCATCCGCTTGCTCTTCGGTTTGCTTTTGGGTAACAATACCAATCAACACTACTTTTTCGTAAACTATTTCTTTTTTCTCAATCATACTAAAATCTATAGACTACAAATTTACAAGTAATTTTGATTATATAATCAATAAAAAAAACCTACTCAAAAAAATTGAGCAGGTTTGTGGTATCTAATTTTGTTATTTCAATCTCTTAGAAGCAGATTATCTCATACCTGTAATTTTTATATCATCTACTCTCCATTTGGTTCTATTAGTAGCACTTCCGTTATATCTAAAAGCGATGTGTATTTTACCAGTTATTAATGATAAATTAAAGGTGTTTAAAGTATTGGTACTTGTTGTTAATGGA
The DNA here is from genome assembly GCA_947085395.1 of uncultured Bacteroidota bacterium. GTDB lineage: Bacteria > Bacteroidota > Bacteroidia > Flavobacteriales > Flavobacteriaceae > JAGXRT01. The sequence continues at coordinate 14,105 of CAMTWE010000149.1, forward strand.
TAAGTTAAGGGTAAATTAATCCAGGTTGCGGTGTTTAATCCAGCTTCTGTTCCGTCCCAATTACTAGAATACATTGTTTCAAGCTCTGTTTGGGTTCCTGCTACTGTTAATTTTTGGATGTTAAAAGTTAAACTTTCATTGATTTGTAAATTCATATCTAACTGTGGTGTTACAAACCAGCCGATATAGTTACCAACCGGTGTTGAAATTGCTTGAAACGTTGCAAAAGAATTGGTAGATAACTTATCTAACTGCCATTTTATAGTGCCTGCAGTTGAAAAATTAGACCATCCTGTTAAATTAAGGGCATAAAGACCAGAGGCAGTAAAACCATTATCTAGTGCATATTTTTCAAAATTTTCATCAATTAAAGTTACTGGAACAGGAGCAATACAGGCAGTTCCTGTTAATTTCACATCTTTAGTATCTCTAATAAACAATTGATAAGTACCGCTAAATTCGCTTAAAATAGCTACAATACTTCCTTGTCCTTTGGGTATTGGTGTTAATGCAAAATCTGCATATTTACTGGTTCTTAAGATAATATTTCCATTTAAGAAACAATCTTTATCTACTGTTTCAAAATTTCTGCTATAACCGCTATAAGTAGTTCCAGCGTAGCTAAATCCTTCATCAGATTTTTTCAATCTTATATTTTCTATCTCTACAAGCATTCCTAAATGATTTTTAGTTAATTGAGATATTAATAATTTTCTAGGCACTATGGTTACAATTGGTTCACATGCTTTTAAAATTTGTTTTCTAGATAATTCTGCCGGAATATTTTCTAATCTGCTTCCATTGCCAACGCCAATTTCTATTGAACCATAATTGTTTGTTACTGCTAAACCTTTTAATTTTACAAATACTTTACTTCCTACTTGAAACTTAACATTGGTATCATATTCATCGATATTAAGTACGACTGCAAAATTTGGATTTTCTGGTTTATCTTGTATATAAATTTGTTTAAAGATGTTTCCTGCTTTATCACTAGATACTACATAACCTTCAATAATATCATCAGAAGTGAAACTGTGAACTGGCACCATAAATGATTCTGTTGCCAATCTTTTAATAACTTCTAGTGTTGTAGTTGCTACAAGATTTGGGTTGTCACAATTTGGGTTTTTAATGGTTGGGGTGTCGTACTGAGAATCTTCTACGCACGAATTTAAAGTTCCAATAATTGTTATCAATCCGAAAAAGAACTTTATGAAGTTGTTTGTTTTCATTTTTATAATATTTTCTGTTAATTAATTAAAATCGTAAATAAACGTTGAAATAGTATGAAGTGCCATTACCATAATAATACTTGGGTCCAAAGGTTGGGTATTTTAAATCTTTGTCTTGTTTTAACTCTATATAGTTTGCATTTCTAGATTGTTCAAAACCACCAGATTTGTAAATCTCTCCTAGTATATTGTTTACGCTGGCTAAAAATCCGAAATAATAATTATTTTTCAATCTCCAAGATTTTCCGCCTACCATATTTACTAATAAGGCATCATCAAATCGTTCTTGTTTTAACAATCTATCTACTTCTTCTTGCGTTGCATCAGGAAAAGGTAAACCATCTGCTCTTAAATAGAAATTATCAGTTCTTAAAAGTGGCGAAATATCTAAATAATTATGAGATAACAAATTAGCATTGACACTGAACCACCAAAATTTTGGATCTCTGTATTCAAATCCTAAAGAATAAGCTCTTTGTGGTGTTCCAGAAAGTTTATAATCTTTAATATATGCTTTTCCAAAATCACTTTCAATACCGGTAAAAACATCAGATTGGATGTACAATTGTGGATTGTTATTGTAGGTATATTGACCTACAGCTGCGGCTCCAATTAGCTTTACAGTTGGCACTATTTGTACTTCAATTCCGAACTCACCCCCAAAATTTAATTTTTCTGCACCTGTTAAAATCTCTGCCACAAAATCGGCTTCATCACCTCTTAATCCTTCTGCAAAGAAGAAAGAAGTTTCGGTAACATTTTCAAATTTGGTATAATATCCTGTAAGTCTAGCTTGCACTCCTGGAGCTCTAAAAATATAACTAATATCTGCAGTTGTAATTTTTTCTGATTTTAAATCGGGTGTAAATTCATTGTTTACCCTAGAGTTTGCAAAAGCATTTCTAATTGTTGGGGCTTGATTTATGTATCCTGCATTAACATCAATTAAATTACGTCCATTAATTTTATAGGTGGCTCCCGCTTTGAAACTAATGTCAGAAAATAATTTTTTTTCACCTTTCCCGAATGAGTTATTGGCAAATGTGCCGTTTTTATAATAACCCTCCCGTTGATAATCTCTCATCACAAAATTTGTTCCTACATAAAAATCAATTTTATTGTATTTAAATTGAAATTGTAAAAAAGAATTCAAATCACTTGATGCAATGTTGTAATGATAATTAAATTTATCGCCTACTTTTACACTTCTGTTTGGGTTGTTTAAATCGCTTTGCATAGCATCGCCAGTGGCAAAATTATCGACATCTAAATAGTTTTCTCCCCCTAATAAATCTAAAATTTTATTATAATTTTCTGATGTTAATTTTCTATAGGTAAGTCCGGCATTTAAAGTTATTTTTTCTGATAGGTGTTTTTTAAATATTGTATTTGCTGTAAATGTTTTGTCATCAACCCTATCTTCTGATAAATAATAATGTGTAGTGCTATTTTCTATATTGGCTCTATACAAACGCTCCCAATTTATTTGGCTATAACTCGGGTCATTTTTAAATGCTTCACCAGCTAAAAATGCTCCAGCATAATTTATATTATCTTGAAATCTTAAATAATAACTAGGCAAGTATCGATAGTAAGTTGGATCTTGATTTTGTGCATTTGCATAATTTAAACGACTATCACCAATATTACCAAATTGATACGCCACATTTGTATTTAAGGATGTTGTATTGTCAATTTTCCAATAATGGCTTAAAATTACCAAGGGCTCTTCTATCTCTTTAATTCTAGAATTGCGTTTTTCTCCATTTTGATATCCCCAATACGAGTTGTATTTTAAACCCGCCAAATCATAAACTTCTTGTGTATTTGCTGATGATTTTGCTCTACGTACAGGAGAATAAATTGCTGTTAAGTTTAAACTATGATTGTTATTTAATTTTTTCTCGGCTGCTAAAAATGCAGACCAAGCATTGTAAGTAGTTCCTTCAAAATAACCATTTTCTGCAAAACGACGTGACCCAGAAAAAACATATGACCAGCCGTTTTTTAACAAACCTGTTGCGTGTGTTGCCATAATTCTGCCTGTATAATTGGCGTTTGTAGTGGCAAAAGATACACTAGAACCTGGTCTGTAATTTGAAGCTCTTGTATTGATATTTGTAGAACCTAAAATTCCGCCAAAAGTAATGTCAGAAGCTATTAATCCATTGGTAAATTCCTGATTTCTTGTAGCGTCATTTAATCCACCCCAATTACTCCATTGTGGTCTGCCATCATTAATTTTGTTCATTAAAATTCCATTCATTAATAACTGTCCATATCCAGAGTCATATCCACGAACCCTGAATCTTGCCTGACCAAAATTAAAAGCTGCTGCTCTCATAAAAACATCTCTTGATGATTGAAGCAATCCAGATACATTTTCAGATCCACCTTTTTCATCTTCAGAGAGTTCATCTTCTGATAAAGAAATAACACTGGCATCAAAATCAGATTTTATTACAGGATACAATGTTAAGGTTCCTAAATCTAAATCTTTTCCTAATTCAATTTTGATTTGATAATACACTGTTTCATAGCCGTTCAAACTCAATTGAAGAATTTGAGACCCTATGGGCGTGTTGTTTAAAAGAAATTCTCCTTTAACTCCAGTTTCTTGCGTAATTTCAGTTCCTTTTATGGAGACTGAAACTCCTTCTAAAGCTTCTTCAGAATCTACCGATACTACTATTCCTTTTACATTTTGTTGCGCATAAAAACTATTGCTAAACGAAAATAAAAGGAACATAAATAATAATATTTTTCTCATATTTGATTATGTTAAATCGCTTTTGTTGTTTTAAAAGTTAGCTAAGATAAAATAAATTTGATTTAATTTTTTAGATGAATCAAAATATTGTTGAAATCTACATTTTTCTTATTAGATTTACCCAAAAATTAATTAATCATGAGGAAAATAACTCTTTTCACTTTATATTTTCTAATTTCATACTGTGCTTTATACAGTCAAAATGATAAAAATAAGAATTATCAAATAAGAACCATTGCATTTTATAATCTAGAAAATTTATTTGACACTATTAATGATCCAAACAAAAATGATGATGAATTTACCCCAACAGGAACAAATAAATATACGCCAGCAGTTTATAAAGATAAATTATCAAAATTAGCCAGGGTATTATCTGAAATTGGAAGTGATAAGTCTAAAAATAGCCCAGTAATTATTGGTGTTTGCGAGCTAGAAAATAGAAGTGTTTTGGAAGATTTAGTAAAAACTGGAGCATTAAAAGATAATAGATGGGGCATTGTACATTACGAATCGCCCGATGCACGCGGAATTGATGTAGCACTTTTATATCAAGAAAAATATTTTAAACCTACAAATCACAAGTCATTTGATTTACCTTTATACGATGAGGGACAACGCTATTACACCCGAGACCAATTAATGGTTTCTGGTTATTTAGACGGAGAATTGATTCATATCATTGTAAATCACTGGCCAAGCCGTAGAGGTGGGGAAGCTGCCAGCAGACCCAGTAGAGAAAAAGCGGCAGCTTTAAACAATACTATTATCGATGAAATTAGAAGAACCGACCCAAATGCTAAAATTATTTCTATGGGCGATTTAAACGATGACCCTATAAACTCAAGTTTAAAAAATATTTTAAAAACCGAATCTAATCACAAAAAAGTTAAAGTAGGTGGTATTTACAATCCTTTTGAAGACATGTTTAAACGCGGATTAAACACACTTGGATATCGAGATAATATCAATTTATTTGATCAAATCTTTTTTACATCTACCTTAGTAACCAATGACAAGGATTTTGCTACTTATAAATTTTATAAAGCAGGTATTTACAATCCAAGTTATGTAATTAATAAAGAAGGACAATACAAAGGATATCCAATGAGAAGTTATTCATTTAGCACTTATGCTGGCGGATATAGTGATCACTATCCGGTGTTTATCCATCTCATTAGAGAAGAAAAATAAGTTAAAAAATCCTGAATTTCTTCAGGATTTTTTTATTCTGCTTTTAAATCTTTCAGCATTAATTGTAGCGAAGTATTCCCGTTCCAATGATTTTCTTCAATGGTATAAACTGCCTTAAACATGCCATTTATTTGCGCATATTTTTCGGCTAAATCAAAACCAATTGAATTGTATGTTTTAAAATCTGACCCATTTACGATACTTAATTTGATATGATTTCCTTCGGCGCCCACAGCTTTTCCATAACCATTATCGCGCAAGCCCGAACTTAAAAAAATAGGTTTCATGTTTGATGGTCCAAATGGCTCTAGTTGTTTTATTATGCGATAAAATTTGGGCGTAACATTAGATAAATCTATTTCTAAATCAATAATTATCTCCGGATTTTTAGAAGTTTCTTTAATTGTTGCGGTTACAATTGCTTCAAATTTTTCTTTAAATAAGAAATAATTCTCGGGCAATAAAGTTAATCCTGCAGCATGTGTATGACCGCCAAATTGTACCAACAAATCTGCACATTGCTCAATAGCCGCGTATAAATCAAATCCGTTAACAGAGCGGGCAGAAGCCACATAAAAACCGTTACTTTCTGTAAAAACAATGGTAGGTTTGTAATGCGTTTCTATTAATCTAGAAGCCACAATGCCGATAACGCCTTTATGCCAATTTTCATTAAAAACAACCGTTGCATTATTTTGTTCTTCTTTATTGGCAATGATTTGTTTCAGTGCTTGTTCGGTAATTTCTTTGTCGGTTGCTCTGCGGTCGGTATTGTAAATTTCGATGGCTTCTGCAAAAGTTATGGCAGTTTCAAAATCTTTTTCTATCAATAATTCTACTGCATAATTGCCGTGTTTCATTCTTCCAGCAGCATTAATTCTGGGTGCAATTTGAAACACCACATCGGTAATTGTCAATTCTTTTTTAAGTTGATAAATAAGGGCTTTAATGCCTGGTCGCGGATTTGTATTCAATTGTCTCAATCCAAAATACGCCAAAATTCTATTTTCGCCATCCATCGGTACAATGTCTGCGGCAATTGCGGTAGCCACCAAATCTAGATACGGAATTAAATCATCAATAGTTTGATGGTTTTTTTCTGCCAGCGCCTGAATCAGTTTAAATCCGACACCGCATCCGCAAAGTTCTTTATAAGGATAAGCGCAATCTACTTGTTTTGCGTTTAAAACAGCCACAGCTTTCGGAATTTCTAATCCCGGTAAATGGTGATCACAAATGATAAAATCGATATTTTTTTCGTTGGCGTAATCAACTTTTTTAGCTTCTTTAATGCCACAATCCAAGGCAATAATTAACGAAATATCATTGTCTGCCGCAAAATCAATTCCTAAATATGAAATTCCGTAACCTTCTCCATATCTATCTGGAATATAAGTAGTAATTAAAGCTGAAAATTGCGATAAATAAGCATAAACAAGTGCTACAGAAGTAGTTCCATCTACATCATAATCACCATAAACCATTATTTTTTCGCCATCTTTTAGCGCTTTTTCAATTCTATTTACCGCTTTTTCCATATCTTTCATCAAGTACGGATTGTGTAAATTGGCTAAATTTGGTCTGAAAAAGTCTTTAGCTTGGTCATAGGTTTCTATGCCTCTTTGCACTAAGATAGTGGCTAATTCATGTTCAACATTTAGTTCCTTAGCAAGGTTTACTATTTTATGATTTTCTGGTATTGGTTTTAGAATCCAACGCATTGCACAATTTTTTCACTAAAATAATCTTTTCAAATGATTATTGCTCGATATATTTTATTTCAATGGTCAATTCTGCAAATTTTCTAAACATTTCCATCACACCACAATAGCGTGTTGCCGATAAATCTATAGCTTTTTCAATTTTATCTTTTTGAAAGTCGGTACCATAGAACAGGTATTCTACCCATACTTTGTGGTAAATTTTAGGATGTTCTTCCGTTAATTCTCCTGTAACATGCACTTCAAAACCAGCTACTTCTGCACGCATTTTTTTTAACATTGACACCACATCCATACTGGTACAACCTGCCAAGGCGCTTAACATCATTGGTTTTGGAAGCACTCCTTTTCCTTGTCCGCCTACGGCTTCATCCGCATCAATTGCAATTTCACCACCAGTTTGGGTGATGTTAAAATGCATATCAGTTATCCATTTATTCTCTACTTTCTGTATCATATTTTTAAAATTTTATAGCTGTAAAAATACCAATTTTATAGGTGATTAAAATGTAACAAGTGTCACTTTGGATGTATATTTTATTAATTATTGCACAAATTTGGTGGTTTTGTGAGCAATATAAAATATGTAAAAAATAAATAACAGATTGTAAATCTGCAATATCCGCACAAAAAGCCACCAACAAATAAGAAGTCCGTTTGATGATTTGTAAATTAATTTTAGGTATATTCGTTTTTCACAAAGTCTAATTTTTGAGAGAAGAATCCGCAGAGATTATTCACAAGCCAACCCTTTAAATTTATGGATTGTATCCGATAATTTACGCAAAAAAGCCGCTACCAATGCTATTCAAATTGCCGAATATCTTTTAAATAATAAATTAGTTTAAATAATAAACGCCACTAAAAAGTGGCGTTTATTATTCGGGGGAAAAGGATATTATTTGGCAACTCCTAACACCTCTAAAATAATCTGTTCAAATTGATGTTTTGGCAAAGCGCCTTGTGCCATTTGTGGCTCACCATTTTTAGGAATAAATAACATAGAAGGAATACTTCTAATACCAAAAGCACCTGCCAATTCTTGCTCCGCTTCAGTATCAACTTTATAAATATTTACTTTGCCTTCATATTCTTTACCCAATGTTTCTAATATCGGAGCAACCATTTTACAAGGACCACACCAATCTGCATAAAAATCAATAATACAAGGCAAATCGCCTTCAAATTTCCATTCTTTGTTTACTTCGTAGTTAAACACTTTTTGTAAAAATGTTTCTTTGGTCAATAATTCTGTCATCTTTTTAAATTTTAATCTATGTTATTTTTAATGCTTTTAATCACAATCATTATACCATTTTTAAGGCGCAACAAAGTGACGCAAAATATATTAAGAAAAGTGTAATGTAAGTTACATAATGCTTTTTTAGATAATGCAGGTTTAGTATTGGCAGGTCCGGTTATCATAATTTATGCAGTTTTAATTTACGAAAATTGGAGCGCTATAAAACCTTGTCTTAAATAATAATTCCTTCCAATTATATTTTCAAGTAAAAGGCACAGCTTAAGTTGTGCTTTTTTTATTACTTTTGATAGTCAAACAAAACTCAATATCAATGAAAAAAATAATGATACTATTTATAGGCGCCATTTTATTGGTGGGCTGTAAAAAAGAACCGCTTATGACTGTAACTTATCCCGAAACCAAAAAAGTTGATTCAACAGATGTTTATTTTGGAACCGAAATCAAAGATCCTTATCGTTGGTTAGAAGATGATCGCTCTGATGAAACTGCTGCTTGGGTTAAATCGCAAAACGAAGTAACAGCAGGTTATTTAAACAACATTCCTTTTAGAAATGACATCAAAAATAGATTGGAAAAAATCTGGAATTTTGAAAAAATTGGGTTACCTTTTAAAGAAGGTGATTACACTTATTTTTATAAAAACGACGGACTTCAAAATCAGTTTGTGTTGTATCGTCAAAAAGGCGAAGCAGCTGCCGAAATTTTCTTAGACCCCAACACTTTTTCTAAAGAAGGAACCACTTCTTTGGGCGAAATGGATTTTACTGAAGATGGTAGTTTATTGGCATATTCTATTTCTGAAGGCGGCAGCGATTGGAGAAAAATTATTGTACTCAATACCGAAACTAAAGAAATGGTAGGCGATACCATTTACGATGTTAAATTTACCAGAATCTCTTGGAAAGGAAAAGAGGGCTTTTTCTATTCTAGCTACGATAAACCAAAAGGAAGTGAATTATCGGCTAAAACAGATCAACATAAATTATATTATCACAAATTGGGAACACCACAAAAAGAGGATAAAATAATTTTTGGCGCCATCGAATCACAAAAAAGACGTTATGTAACTGCAAACGTAACCAATGACGATCAATTTTTAATCATTTCAGCGGCGATGTCAACCTCTGGAAATGAATTGTATTTGTTAGATTTAACTAAACCAAATGCCAAAATTATACCTGTAATTGCTGGTTTTGATTACGATAGTTCTATCATGGAAAATGATGGAACCAAACTCTACATTGTTACCAATTTAAATGCGCCCAATAAGCGAATTGTAACAGTTGATGCAAAAAATCCGACACAAGAAAACTGGGTTGATTTTATTCCAGAAACTACCCATGTTTTAAACGCCTCAAAAGGTGCAGGTTTTATATTTGCCAATTATATGGTTGATGCGGTTTCGCAAGTAAAACAATATGATTATTCTGGAAAATTAGTGCGAGAAATAAAACTTCCCGGCTTAGGAACTGCTAGTGGATTTAACGGCAAAAAAACCGATGAAACTATTTATTTCAGTTTTACCAATTATATCATACCGAGTACTAGCTACAAATTAAACCCGAAAAATGGCGTTTCAGATTTCTATATCAAGCCAGCTATTGATTTCAATCCGGATAATTTTGAAACTAAACAAGTATTTTATACCTCAAAAGATGGCACCAAAGTACCGATGATTATTTCCTACAAAAAGGGATTAATACTCAAGGGTGAAAATCCAACAATATTGTATGGTTATGGCGGATTTAACATCAGCTTAACCCCATCTTTTAGTATTGTAAATGCCGTTTGGCTAGAAATGGGTGGCATTTACGCCGTTCCTAACATTCGTGGTGGTGGAGAATACGGTAAAGCTTGGCACAATGCAGGAACTCAATTAAACAAACAAAATGTTTTTGATGATTTTATTGCAGCAGCAGAATATCTGATTGCTGAAAAATATACTTCTTCAGATTATTTAGCACTTCGTGGTGGCTCTAATGGCGGATTGTTAGTGGGCGCTTTGATGACTCAACGTCCAGAATTAGCCAAAGTTGCCATACCTGCTGTTGGTGTTTTAGACATGTTGCGTTATCATACTTTTACTGCTGGCGCTGGCTGGGCTTATGATTACGGAACATCAGAACAAAGTAAAGAAATGTTTGATTATTTAAAAGGATATTCGCCACTTCACAATGTTGTAGCCGGTATAGAATATCCTGCCACCTTAATTACTACTGCAGACCATGATGACCGTGTAGTTCCTGCGCATTCTTTTAAATTTGCGGCAGAATTGCAATCCAAACAAACTGGTAAAAATCCTGTTTTAATCAGAATTGAAACCAATGCCGGTCACGGAGCCGGAACACCAGTTTCTAAAACCATTGAACAAGCGGCTGATATTTTTGCATTTTCACTGTATAATATGGGAATTAAAAAAGTGGATTTAAAA
>CAMTWE010000150.1:0-7909 GCA_947085395.1 uncultured Bacteroidota bacterium
GCAAAGTTAATCGAAATTTTTAAAATTAAAACTTTTTAACTCAAAAGCTGCTTGGCATGTTCAATTGCGGATGTTGAAATTGACTTCCCTCCCAACATTTCTGCCAGTTCTTCAATGCGTTCTTCTTGGGTTAATTTTCTAATTTGTGTTTTGGTAATATCCAAATCATCCATCTTAAATACTTTAAATTGATGCGCTCCTTTTGCTGCAATTTGTGGTAAATGGGTAATGGTTATAACTTGCATATTAACAGCCATTTGTTGCATAATTTCTGCCATTTTATTGGCCACTTCACCAGAAATACCAGTGTCAATTTCATCAAATATTATGGTTGGAAGTTTGGTATATTTTGATAAAACTGATTTAATAGCCAACATAATTCGAGACATTTCTCCTCCCGAAGCAACTTTTTTTAACTCCCCCAAATTGGTGCCTTTATTGGCAGAAAATAACCATGCTATTTCATCTTTTCCATTGCTGGAAAATGATTCTAATAAATTCAAAACAATTTTAAATTGTGCATTGGGCATACCAAGTTGTTGTAAAATATGTTCCAATTGTGACGTTAAACTTGGAATTACTTTTAAACGATTTTGATGAATTTCTAAGGCCAATTGATGCAATTGTTCTTGTACTTTTTTTATTGCTGCTTCCTTTAACTTAATTATTTCAGAAGCATTCTCAACTACTTTTATTTTTTCGGCTAATTCATCTTGAAGTGCCAATAATGCAGAAATAGTCTTTACCTGATGTTTTTTCTGAAGTGTATAAATGAGCTGCAATCGCAAATTTAGTTGTTCAATTTCTGCCGGATTGACCTCTAATTTCTCGAAAGAAGTTCCAATTTCTGATAAAATATCTTCAAATTCAATAAAAATAGTTTCAAACCTGCTGGCAATATTTTCATATTCTGTTGCATAGTTTGCTATTTTCTGAACATTATATCGAAATTTCTTTAACAAAACTTCTATTCCAATTTCCTCATTTTCTGATAGTTGAATTGCCTCTGCTAAATTTTGTTTAATTTCTTCAATATGATTTAGCTTGTCTAATTCCTGTTCTAAATTTTCTTGCTCAGTTGCTTTTAAATTTGCAGCAGTTAATTCCTCCAATAAAAAAGCATTGTAATCATATTGTTCATTTGCCTTTTTTTGCGTTGATAAAAGCGTCTCTAATTCTTTTTGTAAATTTTTATAAAGCGATAAACCGCGTTTATACGATTCTACTTTAGGTTTATGATTTGCCAAGGCATCTAAAATCTCAAACTGAAATGCTGTTTGGGTAATTGCAATGGTTTGATTTTGACTGTGAACATCAATTAAATGAGCATTTAAAGCTGCTAAAACTGATAAATTTACAGGAGTATCATTGATAAATGCTCTTGATTTTCCACCTGGAAGAATTTCTCTACGGATGATGGTTGCCGATTCATAGTCTAAATTTTCGTCTTTAAAAAAAGCAGACAAATCATAATTATCTAACTGAAAAACAGCTTCTATAACACATTTTTTGGTAGCGTCTTTTAAACTATTTAAATCGGCTCTATTGCCTAAAATTAAACCCAAAGCCCCTAAAAGAATAGATTTTCCTGCGCCCGTTTCACCAGTAATCATAGTAAGACCATCGGTAAAATCTACCTGTAGTTCTTCTATAAGCGCGTAATTGTGAATGTTTAATGAAGTAAGCAAATTCTGATTGTTATTTTAGTGAATAAAAATACAATATTTCTACTTTATTTTTTGCCACTTCGATGAATTAGTTGCAGAAATTGAATTGAGCGCTCTTTTTAAGTTTTGCGTGTCAATTTTAGGTCCATCAGCAAATATATTGGCAATTTCTTCTGATTTTGCATCCATAAAAACCCTAATCAGCAAAGAATTAGGCCTTTGATTGTACAATTCATCCATCACTATAATAGCTTCTGCAATCACTTCTTTAGCATTAGGAACCTCTGCAAACATGGTATCTAAACCATTTAGGTGGTATTGATAAGAAGTATTTCTAACTATATCAAAAGTTGGAGAAAGCAATTCATTGATTAAATTATAGCGATTGCGTAATCCGTCGTTAGAATTCCATCCTAAAAAACTACTTTGTTGTGCTAAATTAACCACATTTTGTGCTTGATAATAATATTCATTGCCCCCTTTATAGGCAAAAGTATCGGCATCAAAACCTAAAACTAAATAACTATAATAGGCCATTACAGACACTAAATTGGATTGAAAATTATTGGGATTGTACAATAAGGGTTCAAATTCTGTATATCGAAATGAAAATTGATCGTCTTTATAATTAAAAATTGGCGTTGAATAGGTTGAATTAAAAACTGGTCTTGAAGCTTGAATTTGTATGGATGCTTTAAATTCATTCTGATTTGGTTGCTCAATTATATTGATGGTAAAAACACATTCTATTTGCGCTGTAGCATCAAAAGATTGATTTGTCCATTTCTTTTTGTTCACAAATTCATTCAATGAATTTTGTAAGGTGGTAAAAACTTGTTTGTTAGAGCCCGGAATTTTATCGGCATTGACAATTACTTTAGCTTGAAATTCTTGCGCTAAAACACTGAATGTCAATAATAAGAAAACAAAAAAAGGAATTATTTTATTCATTTAATTTAGAAATTACGATGTCAAAAATATCCGCAGCAACTGCTTCTTTAGATTTTAGCCCAAATTCGGAAATATTTTTGGATTTATCAATAATTGTAACCTTATTTGTGTCAATTTTAAATCCGGCTCCTTTATCTTTTAAAGAATTGAGCACAATTAAATCTAAATTTTTATGGTCAATTTTTTTAATTGCATTGGCAATTTCATTTTGAGTTTCGAGTGCAAACCCAACTAAAAACTGATTTTTTTTAATTTTCCCAAGTGATGCTAAAATATCTTTAGTCGGTTCTAAATCAATGGTTATTTGTTGTTCCGATTTTTTAATTTTTTCTAAAGAAACAATTGATGGTTTATAATCAGAAACTGCAGCTGCTAATATTGCAATATCAACCTCAGCATAATATTGATGACAAACTTCATACATTTCATCTGCAGAAACCACCTCAATTCTTTGAATAAATGAATTGGAAACTTGTTCATTTGAAGGTCCTGAAATCAAAATAACTTTAGCGCCTAAATTAGCTGCTTTTTTAGCCAATTCAAATCCCATTTTACCAGAAGAATGATTGCCAATAAACCGAACAGGATCTATAGCTTCATAGGTTGGACCGGCGGTAATTAGCACTTTTTTATTCTTTAAGGGAAGTTTTAAAAGTAAATTGGCTTCTATAAATTTTAGAATATCTTCTGGCTCTGCCATTCTACCTTCACCTACCAATCCGCTAGCCAATTCACCACTGGTTGCAGGAATGCATATATTGCCAAAACTTTGTAAAATTTCTATATTTTCTTTGGTTGATGGATGTTGATACATATCTAAATCCATCGTTGGCGCAAAATAAACTGGGCATTTTGCAGACAAATAAGTAGCCAATAATAAATTATCGCAAGTGCCTTTAGTCATTTTTGCCAAGGTATTGGCGGTTGCTGGGGCAATCAACATAAAATCTGCCCAAAGTCCTAATTCTACATGACTATTCCATAAATCTTCGCTTTCTTCTTTTGCAACAAAAGAATAATAAACCGGATTGTTAGAGAGTGCAGAAAGGGTAAGTGGTGTAACAAACTCTTTGGAAGCCGGTGTCATTACGACCTTTACTTCGGCGCCGGCTTTCACAAAAAGTCGTATTAAGAAAGCTGTTTTGTAAGCAGCAATTCCGGCAGAAATGCCAAGTAATACTTTTTTACCGCTTAAAACAGCCATAATTATTTAGTTTGTTCTTCTTGCTTGCGATAATAAATTTTATTATCAAACCATTCTTGAATGGCTATTGCAGTAGCTTTTGGAAGTTTTTCGTAGAATTTTGAAACCTCAATTTGTTCTTTATTTTCAAAAACCTCTTCTAAACTGTCATTAAACGTTGCAAATTCTTCTAATTTGTCAATCAGTTCTTTTTTAACATCGCCACTTATCTGTTCAGATCTTTTAGCGATGATAGAAATAGCTTCGTATAAATTTCCTACTGGAGCTTCAATGGCTCTTTTATCGTAAGTAATTGTAGTAATCGGTGCTTTTGAGCTTTTATAATCCATTTTTTACAAGTGTTTCGGTTTTGGGTAATAATTCTATTTCTTTATTAATCACATTCAATAATTTATCTGCTTCTCCTAAATATTTAGAATTTGGATAATTTCTTTTTAATCGTTGATGTGCTTTTACAGCATTGTTTAATCGTTCTTCTTTTTTAGTAATAACACTATTTATAGCCAAATCATTAGATGCTTTAAATCTTAAAAACATGGCTTCTTCTCTATAAACAGTTCCTAAATAGTCTGACATTAAATTGTCAAAAGCCACAATGGCTGCTTTATAATCTTGGATTAAATAATATTGTTTTGCTATTTCAAATGCTTTTTTTTCTAACTTTATTGTCAATTCTTTCACCAATTTATTGGCCTCTACAGTATATTCACTGCTGGGATAATTATTGATAAAATTTTGCAAGGCCTCTATAGCTTGATGTGTATCTTTTTGATCGATGCTATATTTTGGTGATAATTTAAAATAGCTAAGCGCTGAGTTAAAAGCAGCTTCTTCCCTTTTTGTACTTTTTGGATAATTTTTGGTAAACTTATCAAAATAATAAGCAGACAAACTATAATCTTTTATTTGAAAATGTGCGTCGGCTACCATAAATTGAATCCGTTCCATTTGTGGTTTATCTCTATAACTCGGGGTTATTTTTTCAAATAACGGAATTGATTTACTATAATTCTTAGCTTCGTACAATTCTGTTGCCAATTTATATTGATCCTCTACCGAACCTTTATTCAATACTTTTTGGTATTGGCTGCACGATACCGTTGAAATAGCCACTAATAAAAGCAATATTTTTTTCATCTTTTTAATCATGGTGCAAAAGTAATTATTTATTATGGATATTAAAACGATTTTTTTGTTCTAAAATCCATAACAATTTAAAATCTTGTATGTTAGAAATTAATTATTTAGCGGTATTTGGGGCAATAAAACGAACTATATCATTATCAAACAAGTATAAACCGCCTTTATCTTCGCCAATTAAATTTAATTTATCTAATATCGTTCTGGCGGTTGATTCTTCTTCAATTTGTTCAGCTACATACCATTGCAAGAAATTATGTGTTGCATAATCTTTTAATTCTAAGGTAATTCTTACCAGTTCATTGATGCTTTCTGAAACAAAAATTTCATGTTTTAATTGCGTTTCAAAAACTTCTTTGATAGAATCGTAATGTATTTTCGGTTCTTTCAAATCAGAAATTACGGCATGTCCGCCACGCTCATTAATATATTTCACTAATTTTAATGAATGCATGCGTTCTTCATCAGATTGGGCGTACATAAAATTGGCAACGCCTTCAAAACCTTTAATTTCTGCCCATGATGCCATGGCTAAATAAATTTGCGATGACTCAGCTTCTAATCTTATCTGATTGTTTAATGCTTTTTCAATTTCTTTGGATAACATAATTTATGTATTTAATTGATTAATAAAATTTTTAATTTTTTCTTTTAATGTGGGTGTTGCAACTACTAAGGGCAAACGAACGGTATCATTGCAAATTTTGATAATTTCTAACATGGCTTTTATTCCAGCTGGATTTCCTTCTTCAAAAATATAATCGATACTGTCCATTATTTGATACTGAATTTCATATGCTTCTGCAGCTTTATTGTTCAATCCTAATTGCATCAATTTAGAAAATTCTTTGGGTAGTCCTTGTGCAATGACGCTTATTACGCCAGCTCCACCAGCTAAAACCATTGGCAAAGTTATCATATCATCACCAGAAATGACTAGAAAATCTTTTGGCTTGTGTTGAATAATTTTCATGGCTTGCACTAAATCTCCTGCAGCTTCTTTAATTCCGATGATATTTTTAAATTCATGCGCCAATCTTAAAACGGTACTTGGCTCCATGTTTTTGGCGGTTCTACCTGGAACATTGTAAAGAATTATTTTTTTATCAGTAGATTCAGCAATCGCTTTAAAATGTTGGTATAAACCCTCTTGTGATGGCTTGTTATAATAGGGTGATACAGAAAGGATGGCATCAAAAGGAGTTAAATCGGTATTTTTAATTTCCTCAATTACAGCTGCTGTATCATTACCCCCAATACCAATTACTAAGGGTAATTTTTTGTTATTGGCTTTAATAATGGTCGTTTTTACCAATTCTTTTTCACTTTTAGAAAGTGTAGCAGATTCTGCGGTAGTCCCTAAAACTACCAAATAATTGACGCCATTATCAATCTGAAAATTGACCAGTTTTTCGAGCGCTTCTACATCAACAGATAAATCTTTTTTGAATGGTGTAACCAATGCCACGCCGGTTCCAAAGAATTTGTTCATTATAATTTGTTTAAAATTTTTAAATATTTTTTAAGTTCACTTACAAAAGTTTTTAAATCATCTTCTTTATGAACAATCATAAAATGGTATAATCTATCATCAGTTTTGGCATATCCTACTTTAAATTTCCCTTTAGAAAGAAGTGTTAAATATTTAATATACAAGTTATTATAAGCATCAAAATTGATTAATAAATCAAACGGAATTTCTAAAAAGTTTTGCAAATTTTGATGGTGTATTTCACCAACCCAACCAAAATCATTCACTGTAAAATGAATATCAGAAGGTTGGTCTTTCTTTCTAAATTTACGCATGATAAAAATCTGAATATTGCTGGTATCAATTCCTAAAATAGATTGCAATAAATATTCAACATCATTTTTTAAATAGGTTTCTTCATCAATCAAAACACCTATTTTTTCAATAGTGCCCTCAAAAGTTGTTTGAATTATTTGTTTGTTCTTACGAATTGTCTTTTCAAACACTTTTTGAATTCGTTTTTTCTTGAGTCCGGTAAAAATCATTTATATTTACAGTTGAATTACAAATTTAATTAAAATCATCAGTTCTATAACTATGAAAAAATACATTCTTATATATTTAACTTTATTTTTAGTTTTCTCGTGTAAAGAACAAAAACTTTATGTTGCTAAAGTTGAATCGAGTTTAATAGAAATTAAAGATCAAACGCCCCATCCAAATTTTGAAACTGTAATTGCGCCTTATAGAGAAAAGATGGAGCAAGAAATTAACACAGTTCTTTCATATACACCTATAAATATTAGCAGAAGAGATGGTGTTTTTGAAAGTTCATTGGGTAATTTAATGGCCGATATGTGCTACGAACAAGCGCAATTTGTTTTTGCTGCAAGAACTGGTAAAACAATTGATTTTGCACTTTTTAACAATGGTGGCTTAAGAGCTGACATCCAACAAGGTAATATTACGGTGGGTCATGCTTTTGAAATGATGCCTTTTGAAAATACGTTGTTGGTAGTTGAAATGAAGGGCGATAAAATTGTTGAAATGATTCAATTTTTGATGATGGAAAAAAAGGCACATCCAGTTTCTAAACAATTTAATTTGATTATTAAAAACAATGATTATCAGTTAAAAATAAACGGGTTTCCATTTGATAAAAATAAAACCTATTTTGTTTTAACTTCCGATTATTTGCAAGGCGGAGGCGATAATATGAATTTCTTTAAAAATCCGATTCAAATTACCGATATCGATTATAAAGTAAGAAATGCTATTGTCGATTATTTCACAAAAACAAAAACCATTCAAACACAATTAGACGGTAGAATAAAAACAGAATAGTACATGAAACGAGCTTGATAATAGTTCTTTTTAAAAAGCAATCATTATAAGCGAGCTCCTTGTGACCAGAAAAAACAATATATAACAGCACATGAAAAGACGCGATTTTATTACCAAAACAACTGCTGCAAC
>CAMTWE010000151.1:0-3350 GCA_947085395.1 uncultured Bacteroidota bacterium
GCTGTTTTCTGACTAATTTCTTTAAAGGTTTGTAAAATAGGTGCATTTTCTGGAAGTGCTAAATTTGGGTCTTTTTGCAATGTTTCAAAAGCTACCAAACGCGCTAATTTCAAGATTTCTGTATCTTTAACAATATCGGCAATTTTGAGATTTAAAACGCCACTTTGCTGTTTTCCTAATAAATTTCCGGGACCTCGCAATTTTAGATCAACATCGGCAATTTCAAATCCGTTATTGGTGTCAACCATCGTTTTAATACGGGTTCTGGCATCTTCAGTAAGTTTATCGCCCGTCATCAAAATACAATAACTCTGCTCTGCGCCTCTTCCCACTCTTCCTCTTAATTGATGTAATTGCGAAAGTCCGAAACGTTCAGCACTTTCTATCACCATAACGCTTGCATTTGCAACATTTACGCCCACTTCTATAACGGTTGTTGCCACCATAATATTGGTTTCATTTTTTATAAAACGCTGCATTTCAAGCTCTTTTTCTTCACTTTTTAACTTTCCGTGCACCATACTGATGGCGTATTTTGGCAAAGGAAATGCCCTAGAAATGGCTTCAAATCCATCCATTAAATCTTTATAATCCATGGTTTCAGATTCATTAATTAAAGGATAAACCACATAAATTTGTCTTCCTTTATCAATTTCATCCTGAATAAATTTAAAAACGGATAATCGATTTTTATCAGTTCGATGCACTGTTTTGATATCTTTTCGTCCTGGTGGCAATTCATCAATAATAGAAACATCTAAATCACCGTAAACACTCATGGCTAAAGTGCGCGGAATGGGCGTTGCCGACATAATTAAAATGTGTGGCGGAATGTTATTTTTTATCCACATTTTAGAGCGTTGTTCTACTCCAAATCTGTGTTGTTCATCAATAATTGCCAAGCCCAAATTTTGAAATTGCACTTTTTCTTCAAACAAAGCATGGGTTCCAATGAGAATTTGAAGATTTCCATTTTCTAATTCCTCGTGAATTACTCTTCTCTCTTTAATTTTTACAGAACCCGTTAACAATTTAATTTGCACTTTCATCGGTTTTAGCAATTCTGAAAAAGTTTGAAAATGCTGATTGGCTAAAATTTCTGTGGGCGCTAGCAAAGCAGTTTGAAAATTGTTATCCAACGCAATTAACATGGTTAATAAAGCAACAATTGTTTTGCCAGAACCGACATCACCTTGTAACAACCGGTTCATTTGCGCATTAGAACCCATATCTTTTCTAATTTCTTTGACCACTCTTTTTTGCGCATTGGTTAAATCAAAATTGAGATGATTTTGATAAAAACCATTAAAATAATCACCAACTTTATCAAATTTATGACCTTTTATTTTTGATTTTCTGAGGATATTTTTTCGGATGAGTTGTAGTTGGATAAAATACAATTCTTCAAATTTTAAGCGAAATTCAGCTTTAGTAAGCAGTTCTTGATTTTCTGGAAAATGAATGTTTCTATACGCTACATTTCTTGAAATTAAATTGTGTTGATTGATGATAATTGTGGATAAAGATTCTTTTAATTGATAATTTATTTCTGTCAACAACTGCTCTATGATGCCAATCATCGCTCTATTAGAAAATCCTTTTTTGGTTAATTTTTCGGTAGATTTATAAACGGGTTGCATGGCAGAATGCATGCTTTTATTAAAATCATCTAACAAATCCATTTCTGGATGTGGCATATTAAAAACGCCGTTAAACAGGTTAACTCTGCCAAAAATAACATAAGGTGTATTCACTTTCAAATTTGCTTTTATCCACTTAACGGCCTTAAACCAAACCAATTCCATCGTATCATTTCCATCAGTAAAAGTAGCCACCAACCTACTGCCTATTTTTTGTTCAATTGTTCTGAGTTGGGTAATTTTTCCAATGAGCTGAACTTCAGAACTATTTCCTTCTAATTGATTGATTTTGTAGAATTGTGTTCTATCAATATATCGATTTGGAATAAAATTCAGCAAATCTTGGTAGGTAAAAATCGCCAATTCAGCTTTAAGAAGTTCGGCGCGTGCTGGCCCAACTCCCTTTAAATAAGCAATTGAAGTATGTAAATTTATTGGTTGCATAGCTTAATTAACAGCTACGAAGATAAGAAATGCAGTAAACTTTTATATCTTTGCACCTCAAAATTATACAATGCGATTACACAGAAATTTAGTACTTACCGTTATTGATGCTTTAAATGAAATTTTTAACGATAATTTATATGCAGATAAAGTAGTTGAAAAATCATTAAAACGCGATAAACGTTGGGGCGCTAGAGACCGAAAATTTGTTGCCGAAACTATTTATGATATTGTTCGTTGGAAAAGATTGTACAATGAAATTGCTGGAACAAAAGAACATTATACTCGTCCGAATCTTTGGAAAATCTTTACTGTTTGGGCCGTTTTACATGAAATAAAACTACCAGATTGGAATCAATTTGAAGGAACACCTGAACGAAGAATCAGAGGAATGTTTAATGATCTTCAAAAAGATCGCCGTTTTAGAGAATCTATTCCAGACTGGATGGATGAATTGGGTTTAAAAGAATTAGGAGAAACTGTTTGGACTGAAGAAATTAAAGCACTGAATGTTAAAGCTGATGTGATATTAAGGGTTAACACCTTAAACATCAATAAATTTGAACTTCAAAAACAATTAGAACAAGAAGAAATTGAAACAGAATTTCTTCCAACTCATGATAGTGCTTTAAAGTTAGTAGAAAGAAAAAATGTTTTTTTAACGGAAGCATTTTCAAATGGATTATTTGAAGTACAAGACGCATCATCACAATTGGTGGCAGATTTTTTAGAGGTGGAACCTGGAATGCGTGTGATTGACACTTGCGCCGGTGCCGGCGGAAAAACATTACACATTGCTACTTTAATGAAAAATAAAGGTCAGATTATCGCTTTAGACTTATACGATTCTAAATTGAGTCAACTTAAAAAGCGCGCTAGACGCAATGGGATTTTTAATATAGAAACACGCGTAATTGATTCCAGTAAAGTCATTAAAAAATTAAAAGAAACGGCTGATAGGGTTTTAATTGATGCACCATGCAGCGGATTGGGTGTTTTAAGACGTAATCCGGATGCCAAGTGGAAATTACAACCCGAGTTTATTGAAAACATCAAAAAAACACAAGCAGAAATACTAGATCAGTACGCTTCTTTAGTTAAAAATGGAGGAAAATTAGTCTATGCTACCTGCTCTATTCTACCTTCTGAAAATCAACATCAGGTGACACAATTTTTAAACAATCACAACGATTTTACCTTTGTTAAAGAAAATATTGTATTACCATCAAAATCTGGGTATGACGGATTTTATATGGCTTTATTAGA
>CAMTWE010000152.1:0-7703 GCA_947085395.1 uncultured Bacteroidota bacterium
GCAATTACAAACTGATAATCTGGAAAATAATCAATCATTGTAAGCATTACCGACAGCATTTTATTAATTTCCTGCTTTCTACTTCCGGGCAAAAGCGCAATAATAGGTTTTTCTCCTAATTGATGTGTTTTTCTAAACTTTTCTTCAGATAAATTAAATTCATCAGAAATGGCATCCAATAATGGATGCCCGACAAAATGAACAGGAAATTGATGTTTTTCTTCGTAAAATGGTTTTTCAAACGGTAAAATTACATACATTTCATCTACATCGCGCTTAATTTTATGGATGCGATTTTCTTTCCAAGCCCAAATTTGTGGTGAAATATAATAATGAACCGGTATGTTATTTTGCTTAGCAAACTCGGCAATTCGCATATTAAACCCCGGATAATCAACCAAAATTAAAACAGCTGGTTTGTATGCTAAAACATCTTTTTTGCAAAGCGTAATATTTTTGAGAATTGTTCTCAAATTCATAATAACCTCGGCAAAACCCATAAAAGCTAAATCGCGGTAATGTTTAACTAAAGTTCCGCCTTGCGCTTGCATTAAATCGCCACCCCAAAACCGAAATTCAGCTTTTGAATCGTGCTTTTTTAAAGATTTCATCAAATTTGACGCATGCAAATCACCCGATGCTTCTCCTACAATTATATAATATTTCATTCTTTACATATTAAAAGATTTAAAATTGAATGACAAAAAAATAAAACTTAAAGCAGCTGTAAAAATCCGACTATTAAAGCCATGATAAACAAAGCCAATAAAACGCCTCTGGCTCTATAATCTTGATTTTTTTTGATAAAAATAAAAAACACTATCACATTTGGCAAAGCAGCTAAAGTTAAGAGTTTGCTAAATAACTGACCTGTTTTAATAATTTGAATTGTTTCCTCTAGAGAATAAATAGAGAAATGTTCTATATAAATATAAAACGAAAAAACAGTTGCAATAATTGCCACTAAAAATCCTTTAAAAACTTCTATTTTTATCACATTTTCCAAGTGTTTAATTTTTGCAAAAAATGATGTGCAGTCATATCAAACTGCACCGGAACCACAGAAATAAAATTATTAGCTAAAGCCCAAATATCGGTATCTTCTCCGCCATCTAAATCTACAAATTTACCAGTAAGCCAGTAATATTCTTTGCCATGTGGGTTAACCCGTTTGTCCATTTCTTCTACCCAATTTGCGCGTGCCTGACGGCAAACTTTCATCCCTTTAAAGGCAGTTGTTTTCGGAAAATTTACATTGAGCACCACACCATCGGGCAAACCATTTTGCAATACATTTTCTGTAATTTTTTTGATATACGGCTTTAAATGTTCAAAATTAGCACTCCACGAATAATCTAATAAAGAAAATCCGATAGAGGGTATTCCTTCAATTCCGCCTTCAATAGCGGCACTCATGGTGCCTGAATAAATAACATTGATAGAAGCATTAGACCCATGATTGATACCCGAAACACACAAATCTGGTTTGCATTTCAAAATTTCACTCACTGCTAATTTTACGCAATCTGCAGGGGTTCCAGACGATTGATATTCGGTTTGTGGCCCATCATCAATTTTAATTTTATCGCAAAAAAGTGTTGAATTGATGGTAATGGCATGTCCCATTCCGCTTTGTGGACTATCAGGTGCTACCACTAAAACATCACCCAATTCATTCATTACCGATATTAAAGCACGAACACCGGGTGCTGTAATTCCGTCATCATTGGTTACTAAAATTAAGGGTCTTTTATTCATTTTGTTTTATTTATATCGCAAATCTACTTTATTTGAGCGAAATTTTATGATAACTTTTAACATTTTGTAAATAGGAAGTACGCAAATAAATGTTTAACATTGTGTATCCAAACAGATAATTAACATCCAATTACAGAAATGGCATTGTTTTAGCAGTGAAATCAAAATGTTGAAGAAATTAATTAAGAATTATATGAAAAGATCTTTTAAAATAATTGTATCCCTACTGTTAGTCGTAAGTTTTTTATTCTCATTTCAATTAAAAAACAATAACGACCCCGAAAAAGATAAAATATTAATAGGTTTATTGCGCTATATTTTAACCAATGGGCATTATCAACCTCAAGAAATAAATGATACATTTTCCATCCAGGTTTTTAACAAATTTACAGAAAGCGTTGACCCCGCTAAACGTTTTTTTATACAAGCCGATATTAACGAATTCTCTGAACAAAAAACCTTGATTGATGATCAAATTAAAGTTGAAAATCTTACTTTCTACAACGTTGTTCAAAATCGATTAATTATCCGAATGAAAGAAGTAAAAGGATTTTACCAAGAAATCCTTAATCAACCTTTTAATTATAATACCGATGAAAACATTGATGTTGATTTTGAAAAACAGCCCTATGCCAGCAATCAAAATGAATTGATAAATGTATGGAAAAAACAACTAAAACACACTACTTTGATTCGTTTACACGAAAAATTAGAAGAAGAATTAGAGAAAAAAAACAAGGACAGTTTATATGTTTCTAAAACATTTGATGAACTTGAAATAGAAGCACGAGAAGCCACTTTAAAAAACCTAAATGAGTTTTTTGATTTTATGGATGAATTAGACCATACCGAATGGTTTTCTAATTATATCAACAGCATTACAGAAACATTTGATCCGCATACTACTTATTTAGCACCTAAAATTAAAAAGCGATTTGACATATCCATGACCGGAAAAATAGAAGGAATTGGCGCTATATTACAAAAAAGAAATGATTTTACCAGAATTGTAGAAATAGTGTCGGGCGGTCCAGCTTGGAGAGCTGGTGAACTTGAAGTTGGTGATATTATTTTAAAAGTAGCACAAGGAAATCAAGAACCCTTGGATATTGTTGGAATGCGTTTAGACGATGCCATTGAATTTATCAAAGGAAAAAAAGGAACCGAAGCAAGGTTAACCATTAGAAAAGTTGATGGAACTGTTAAAGTGATTTCAATTATTCGTGATATTGTAGAAATAGAAGAAACTTTTGTGAAATCATCTATTGTAAATTTTAATGGCAAACCATACGGACTAATCAATCTGCCAAAATTTTATATCGATTTTGAGCAAAAATCAGCTAGAAATTCTGCTACCGATATGGCCAAAGAAGTTGAAAGATTAAAACAAGAAAATGTAGAGGGTTTTATTGTTGACTTACGCGATAATGGCGGTGGATCTTTAGAAACTGCCATTGATATTGCCGGTTTATTTATTACAGAAGGTCCTGTTGTACAAGTAAAATACAGAGGTGAAGATGCTAAAGTTAAAAGTGATATTGATAAAAATATTGCTTGGGATGGACCCTTGGTGGTTTTAGTTAATGAATTATCGGCTTCTGCATCAGAAATTTTTGCGGCGGCAATGCAAGACTATAAACGCGCAGTAATTATTGGCAGTAAGCAAACCTTCGGGAAAGGAACGGTACAAAATTTATTGCCACTCAACAATTATTACCGATATGCCGATGATTTAGGCGCTTTAAAAATAACCATTCAAAAATTTTATCGCATCAATGGTGGCTCAACACAATTAAAAGGTGTAAATGCTGATGTTGCTTTGCCAGACCGCTATACCTATATGGAGTTTGGTGAACGCGATCAGAAAAACCCGCTGGTATGGGATAAAATAAAAGAAGCCAAATACCAAACATGGAATAAATATGAAAACTTAAACGATGTAATTATCAAAAGCAATCATCGAGTTTCGCAAAATGCAGATTTTAAATTGATTGATGATTATGCCAAATGGATGAAAAAAAATCAAGATGAAAAATTAGTGAGTTTAAAATTTGATTTGTTTAAAAAGGATGTTGAAGAGCACAAAGAAACAAGCAAAAAATTTGAAGCAATTTCAAAATATAAAAACAATTTAATCTATACCAGTCCAAAATATGAGCATCCTATAATAGCCGCAGACTCAATTTTATCAAAGAAAAGAGCTGTTTGGCATCAAAATTTATCAAAAGATATTTATGTAGAAGAAGCGCTTAAAGTGCTATCTGAACTTAAAATTAAAAAACAACTTTTGGTAAAAAACTAAGCTAAATGCACGCCAATAACATTTCAAATTCAACCTCAGCATTCCGTAAGTTTTTAAAAAATACTTCCGGAATGTTGAGTTTTGGGTTTATTGTTTTATGTTTTTTTATAGCCATATTTGCCTATGTTTTAGCAACCGATTCCTCTAGCAATGCCAATCAAATGCAGTTGGAAATACACTCTAAAAAACCAGGATTCAAATCGCAGGTTTTAACAATTCCGCAAGAAAAAAAACAGCCACAATCTTATGTTAGTTATTTGCTAAACGGCAATCAAAATCCGCCTACAGAAATTATTATCAAGTCTTATAAAACAACTGCAACGCATTTAATCTACATTCCTTATTTTGAAGGAAAACTATCAAAAGAACCCATTTTATTACCTTTATCAATTTTTAAAAATAGCCCCATTGATAATTTTATCCAAACAAAAACCTACTGGTTTGGAACCGATAAATACGGAAGAGATTTGTACAGTAGAATTTTAATTGGTACCAGAATTACCTTTTTTATCGGATTTATAGCCGTTTTTATTTCGCTCTTAATTGGGATTACCTTGGGTGCAATGGCAGGATATTTTGGTGGAAAAACTGACGCCTTTATTATGTGGCTTATCAACATAACTTGGTCTATACCAACACTTTTATTGGTTATCGCCATTACTTTAGCGTTAGGAAAAGGATTTTGGCAAGTATTTATTGCAGTTGGCTTAACAATGTGGGTAGAAGTGGCGCGTGTGGTGCGCGGACAAGTAATGAGCGTTAAAAAAATGCAGTATATAGAAGCCGCTAAAGTGCTAGGATTTTCAGATTTCCGTATTATTTTCTACCATATTTTACCCAATATTATGGCGCCAATTATCGTAATTTCTGCCGCTAATTTTGCGGCTGCTATTTTAATTGAAAGCGGCTTGAGTTTTTTAGGAATAGGTGCACAACCACCTATACCCTCTTGGGGCGCTATGATTAAAGAAAATTATAACTACATCATTCTAGGAAAACCTTATTTAGCAGTAATTCCAGGTTTGGCAATTATGAATTTAGTACTCGCTTTTATGCTGATGGGAAATGCGCTAAGAGATGCTTTAGATGTTAAAAATTAACTATAACTATGTACACATTTACCACCAAATGGGCAGATTTTGACCCGAATAAACACATGCGACACTCTGCCTACAACGATTTTGCTGCAGAAGCTAGAATTAGATTTTTTAAAGAATATCAAATTGATATGGATTACTTTACTACCCATCTATTTGGACCGATACTTTTTAAAGAAGAAACTACTTTTTTGCGCGAAATAAATTCTGGCGAAGACCTGCAAGTTTCAGTAGAATTATTGGGCGTTTCTGAAAAAGGCGAACGCTGGAAAATACGCCATATAATTTATAAAGAAAACGGCGTTAAAGCAGCTCAAATTGAAGTTTTTGGCGCTTGGATAGATTATCAAACCAGAAAATTAAAAACCCCGCCAATTAGCATGATGCAATTATTTGAAAACCTCCAAAAAACAACCGATTATGAACCAATACTTTTGAAAAATGAATAAACGCGCCAAAATTTATATACTAATTGTACTTGCCGTTGCTGCTGTCCTCTTTTTTGTAGATTGTTATACGAAAAATGGATAATTGAAAATGAAAAATTAATTACGCAAAAGTAGTAAGCTATATGAGATATACCATAAGCAATATGTGAGTAAAATACCTTTCGTTTTTTTTTAATTAATTTTTTTTGACTATTGTCAATAGCAAACTGCTAAAAAAACTACAAGAGCAATTTTAAATTCCTCTTCATCAATAAAACAATTCCTCTTCATCAAATTACAGCTTGATTTCTTATTTCATCATAAAAAATAATTTATACCGCTTTTTTCTTTAATTTTAATTAAAAAACTATGATAAAGCGAACTCTTTTCTTTGGTAATAAAGCATCTTTAACTACCAAAAACGAACAATTAGTAATTAAAACAGCAACTAAAGAAACTACTGTACCTATTGAAGATATTGGATTTGTAGTAATTGAACATCCAGAAACCTATATATCTATTCCTTTATTAACAAAATTAAATGCAAACAATGTGGCGGTTATTTTATGTGATGAAAAACACATGCCAGTTAGTATGATGTTAAACCTCAACGGTCATTATTTACAACAAGAAATGTTTAGCAATCAAATACAAGCAACCGAACCGCTTAAAAAACAATTGTGGCAACAAACCATAAAATATAAAATAAGTAATCAGGCACATTTACTGGAAATAATGGGAAAAAACCAACATCCTTTATATCATTATGCCTCCAAAGTTTTAAGCGGTGATAGTGATAACCGCGAAGGTGTTGCTGCTGCCTATTATTGGAAAAATTTATTTGATTTTAATTTTACGCGTGAACGCACAGGTGATTTTCCAAATTTATTTCTAAACTACGGATATATTGTTTTAAGAGCTGCTGTTGCAAGAGCAATAACAGGATGCGGTTTATTGCCAACCTTAGGTATTCACCATCATAATAGATACAACGCTTTTTGTTTAGCCGATGATATTATGGAGCCATACAGACCCTTAGTAGATGCTAAAATAATTGATATTCTACAAAAATATGAGGAACAAGAATTAACTACAGATATAAAAGCCGCGCTTTTACAAATATTAACTCAAACCGTTTATTTTGAAGACCGTGAAAGTCCGCTAATGATAGCTTTAACTTTAACAGCCAATTCTTTACAGCAATGTTATGCAGGCAAATCTCGGAAACTTTTGTATCCCAAATTATGGAATTAAATGCCTACCGAATTATGTGGTTATTTGTATTTTTTGATTTGCCAACCAATACCAAAAAAGAACGCAAAAATGCTGCTGCCTTTAGGAAAAATTTATTAAAAGACGGTTATGGTATGATGCAATTTTCGGTATATATGCGTCATTGCGCCAGTAGTGAAAGCGCCGATGCACATGAAAGACGGATTAAAAAATTTTTACCGCCCATGGGAAAAGTTAGTGTACTTAGAATAACCGATAAACAATTTGGAAATATTATGAATTTTTGGGGAAAAGCCAAAGTAGAAAATGAACCTACTCCGCTTCAACTAGAACTTTTTTAATGTGATTTGTTTAAAAAATCTAATTGCCATTTTTCAGGATTAGAAACAATATAATTACTGATATTGGTATATGATTTTTGGTCTCTAATAATATGATCATGAAAAGAACGCTGCCATGAAAATTTTAGATAACCCAATTCATGAATCTTTTTGGATGATGTTGTTTTAAAAGCACCCATCAAACTTGATAATGATTTAATTTTTATTTCTATTTGTTCTGATGGAATTTGATGTATATTTTTAACTTTTAAAGAATCTATTTCAATAATGGCATGAACATGATTTGGCATTACAATAAAATTGTGCAAAATAACATATTTATACTGCTTTTCTAACCAAACTAATTGTTCCTCTACTACTAAACCATAATGATTTAATTTCATTTTTGGGGATTTTTCTTCTGATTCGGGCATTGATACGGGCATTGATTCAGGCATTAATTCGTGCATTAATTCGTGCATTAATTCGGGCATTGATTCGGGCATTAATTCGTGCATTAATTCGGGCATTGATACGGGCATTGATACGGGCATTGATACGGGCA
>CAMTWE010000153.1:0-4697 GCA_947085395.1 uncultured Bacteroidota bacterium
AAAAATATGTTACAAAAGTGACAATTGTCATTATTTTAAAAATTATTATTACTTAATTTTGTTGTGGATAATAATATATAATTAATATGCCACCATATCATGGAAGATAAAAATATAAATTCAAGAAGAAATTTCCTTGACAAAGGTCTAAAACTTGGGTTGTTTGGAGTTGCTGCTGTTGCAGGAAGTTCAATGCTATCTAGTTGTGGTTCAGAAGCAGGGGAGCACTCACATTCAGGAGAAAAAGTTAGATTATTAACGCCCGATGGGAAAATAGTAGAAGTAAATGCTTCTAATATAAATCAATACCCAGAAGCATTAATTTCTAATGCTGAAGCTAGAAAAGGAATACCAAATAGGAAATTTGTAATGGTCATTGATTTGGCTAAATGTAAAAATGCTAGGAAATGTGTTGAGAGTTGTCAAAAAGCACATAATTTAGATTATCAAGAAGAATTTATAAAAATTCAATTAATTCAAGACAATCCAACTACAGAGCCATACTGGTTTCCAAAACCATGTTACCATTGTGATGAACCACCTTGTGTAACTGTTTGTCCTACTGGTGCAACTTTTAAAAGAGAAGATAATATCGTATTGATAGACAATGATCGTTGTATAGGGTGTAAATTCTGTATTACCAGTTGTCCTTATTCTGCACGTCAATTTAATTGGGGTCATAAAGATAAATACGACAGAAAAGATCAACCTTATTCTCCAGAAACAAGTGTTCCAGGAACGGAAGGAACTGTTACTAAATGCGATTTCTGCCCTGATATGTTAAGACAAGGTCAATTGCCACATTGTGCAACTGCATGTCCGGAAGGTGTTATTTATTTTGGAGACAGAAATGAGGATATCGTTACAAATGGCGTTGAAACGGTTCGTTTTTCAGAGTTGATTAATAATAAAGGTGGATATCGTTATATGGAACATTTGGGAACTAAGCCAAATGTATATTATTTACCAGCTGTAGATAAATTATACCCAATTGAAGATGGTTTGATTGATTTTCCAGAAGAAATTAAAGAGCGTTATAAAAACGTTCCTTATGTTAAGGATCTTAAAAAACAAGGAAAAATTTAACGATAATAAGGCTTCATTATGAATATTAAAGAAAGAAAAAAAGCATTAGTTAAAGAGTTTTCACCAATGTTAGAAGGAACCTCCCTGATAAGTAAAATTTGGATAGGTTCATTAGTAGTAATTGTCTTGCTGGGTATTTATGCCTTCTTTTTGCAATTATTTAATGGTCACGAAGTAACTGGAATGAGAGATAATGTAGTTTGGGGTATATTTATCGTAAACTTTATTTTCTTTGTATGCTTAAGTTATTCTGGAGCATTTATTTCAGGTATTTTACATTTTTTTAAAACTCCATGGAAAAATGCCATTGGTAGAATTGTAGAAATGATTACGGTTTTATCATTAATTATTGGGCCTATTTTTATCCTTTTATGTATTGGAAGATTAGACAGATTACATTACTTATTTATGTATCCTAGAATTCAGTCTCCAATTACTTGGGATATTATAGCAATTATGACTGATTTAGTTGCATGTATCTTGTATTTGTATTTAACATTTATACCAGATTTTGCTATCTTAAGAGATAATAGCAATGAATTAAAGGTTCCTACTTGGCAAAAGAAAATGTATAAATTTCTAGCCTTAGGTTATCAAGATACTAAAGAACAAAGTCGTAGATTACACAAGATAACCCAAATAATGTCTGTAATGGTAATAGTCTTGGCAATTGTAGCTTATTCAGTTCTTGCTTGGATTTTTAGTTTAACCCTACAACCAGGTTGGAATAGTACTATTTTCGCGCCCTATTTTATCATAGCTGGTTTGTTTTCAGGAGTGGCTGTCATTATAATCACCATGTATTTGGTTAGAAGATTTTTCAAATTAGAGAATTACATTAGAAGAATGCATTTTGTTGTTGGAGGAATTATTATGTTGGTAATGGCTTTATTATATGGCTATTTTACATTTTCAGATTATTTTGCAAAATGGTTCAGTCATAAAATTGGTGATATGAATTTATTAGACACTTTATTTAGCCGTTATTTCTGGTTATTTATTTTCGCTAATTATTTTGGAATATTAGTCCCTATTGTAATACTTTATTTTAAGAGATTTAGAAAAGTTAGATATATTACCCTTGCTGCAGTTATTGCAATTGTAGGTATCTGGTTTAACCGTTATTTAATAGTAGTTCCAACACTAGAAACTCCATTTATTCCAATTCAAGACACCAGACCTGAGTTTATCCATTATACAGCTACTTGGGTAGAATGGGCCATGAGTGCAGCAGGAGTTGCCGGTTTCTTACTATTATTTACTTTGATAGCTAAGTTTGTTCCTATTATTTCAATGTCTTCAATTGTAGAATATGAAAGCGCTCCTAAAAAAGTTAAAAGGCATATTAAAAAAATAACTGAGTAATAACTATAAATTTCAACAAATGAAAAGCAACAATATTAAATACACCTTTATTGCTACCATAGTTATTACTTTATTTACAAGTATTACTATGCTAGCACAAAAGTTTGATGCAAGTAATTATAACATGATGTTTAATTTTAAAACAGCTAAACAACATGATAATACCCGATTGTTAGAAGTGAGTTATATAGCTCGTAACAATGAAGATTCTAAAGATGAAATGCCTGTTTTAGATGCTGAAGTAAAGTTTTATAATATTCTAAATGAAAAAGAAATTCTAATAGGATCTGCTAAAACTACTAAAGATGGAATAGCAAAATTTATAGTTCCTGCTGATTTTTCATATTTAGCTGCTGCTGATGGATTCATCAATATAACAGCAAAATATGTAGGATCTGATGTTTTAAGTGAAGAATCAGAAGAATTATTGTTTAAAGATCTACAATTACAGTTAGAATTAACAGAAGTTGAAGGCGTGAGAATGATTAAAGGAAAAGCATTTGTTTTGAATAATGCCGGAGAAGAACTTCCTGTTGAAGCAGATTTGTATTTTTATGCAGGTGGAATGCTTACCAAGATGAAAATTGAAGACGGAATTGTTGAAGAAGGTGCTTTAGAATATGAATTTGAATATTCATCTAATTTACCAGGCACTGTTGATGGTAATATTACATTCTATATAACGGTAGAAGATCATGATGAATTTGGCAATGTTACTCAAAAGCAAACTATAAATTGGGGAACGCCAAATCCTCAGATAGCTGAGTCTAACAAACTTTGGTCAGAGGTTGCACCAATTTGGATGTATGTGGTTCTTACTATTTTAATAGTAGGGGTTTGGGCTAATTTTATATATACCGGAATTAATCTATTTATAATAAGAAAAGAAGGTAAGCTTCTAGAAGAAAAATCAAAACGACGCTAGGAAGTATTATCAAAGTGTTATTGGTATCGTTTTTGATATGATTAAGTAAATTACAACAATAATAATAAATATTTAAACTTGAAATTATGAAACAATTAAGAATTATTTTATTGACAGCAGTTTTTGCTATTGGATTAGGGTTTTCAGCTAACGCTCAAGAATGGGTAGTACCTGCAAAAGACAAAGCAATGAAAAACCCAACAGAGGCTTCTAAAGAAAATTTAAAAGAAGGAAAAACTTTGTATGATATGCATTGTAAGTCTTGTCACGGTGCAAAAGGTTTAGGCGATGGTCCTAAAGCTAAAAGTATGAAAGGTGATTTAGGCGATTTTTCATCTGCTAAATCTCAAGCGCAAACAGATGGTGAATTATTTTACATTATACATAAAGGTAAAGGAGATCATCCAAGTTTTGCCAAAAAATTATCAGAAGAAGAAAGATGGTTAATCGTTTCTTATTATAGAACATTAAAAAAATAAAACATCTTTTTAACCTACTTAAATCCCGCAAGCAATTGCGGGATTTTTTTATGATTTTAAATTACACAATAGTTGTTAAAAATTTTGTACCTTAGAAAAGAATCTTTCAATCAAAATATTATGAAAAAAATAGCCCTTTTAAGTTTAAGTATTATTGTTTCTTTATCTTTTTTCGGATGTAAAGAAACGCCAAAACAAGAAGAAAATACACAAACGTTAGATACTATTAGTGTAGAAAAAGTTACCATAGATACCCTTACTGTAAATCCAACTACAACTATAGAAGAAACAAAGGAAGTAGTAACAGTTGTTAAAGAAGTGAAAGCAGCGCCAATTGTTGTTAAGAAAACCGAACCTCCAAAAACAACAGTAAAAGAGGTTGTTACAAAAACTACCGTAACAAAAAAGGAAGTAGTGGTTGAAGAAATAGTTAAAAAAGAGGTGCCTGTAGAAAAAGTAATAGAAGTTAAAAAAGAAGTGGAAGTAATTGTAGAAAAACCAAAAGAAATAGCTTCATCCTCTAATTGGATAGTACCCGCAAAAGACAAAGCGCTAAAAAACCCTGTTGAAGCTTCTAAAGAAAATTTAAAAGAAGCTAAAGTTTTGTATGATATGCATTGTAAATCATGCCACGGAACAAGAGGTTTAGGCGATGGAACTAAAGCTAAAAGTATGAAAGGAGATTTGGGCGACTT
Source organism: uncultured Bacteroidota bacterium (assembly GCA_947085395.1). Lineage (GTDB taxonomy): Bacteria > Bacteroidota > Bacteroidia > Flavobacteriales > Flavobacteriaceae > JAGXRT01. The sequence goes on from CAMTWE010000153.1 coordinate 4,551, forward strand.
TTCATCTGCTACTTTCCACACACAAACCGATGGCGAATTATTTTACAAAACCAAAGTAGGTAGAGCAGATATGCCCGGATATGCAAAAAAATTGTCTGATGAAGATATTTGGCTAACAGTACATTATATGAGATCTTTAAAAAAATA
>CAMTWE010000154.1:0-9170 GCA_947085395.1 uncultured Bacteroidota bacterium
GGTAACTTTTAAGCCCAAATCCATCATTTTTTTAAGTGGATGATTTTTCAAATCTTCTACCACTTTTAAAGCCAAATTAGAAAGCGGACAAACGGTTAAAGCCAAATTTCGTTTGATAATTTCATCGACTAAATTCATATCTTGTAGTGAATTATTGCCGTGGTCAATTCGTTTAATTCCCAATAAATCTATAGCTTCCCAAACATAAGATGCGTTTCCTTCTTCGCCAGCATGTGCCAAAGGAATGTACCCTTCTATAACCGATGCTTTAAAAACTTGTTGAAATTTAGAAGGCGGATTTCCTTTTTCTGAAGAATCCAAACCTACAGCTTTTATTTTATCTTTAAAAGGTAAAGATTGTGCTAAGGTTTTAAAAGCATCTTCTTCTGTAAGATGTCTTAAATAACTCATAATTAGAAAGGAAGTAATTCCGAAATTTTGATAAGCATCTTCGGTTGCTCGTGAAATTCCGTTAATCACAGTTTCAAAAGAAACGCCTCTATCGGTATGGGTTTGTGGGTCGAACATTATTTCGGTATGACGCACATTTTGTTCGTAACATTTGGTGAGATAACTGTAGGTTAAATCGTAAAAATCTTGCTCATAAATTAAAACACTGGCGCCTTGATAGTAAATATCCAAAAAATCTTGTAAACAATTAAAATTATAGGCTTTAGCTAATTTTTCAACCGATGCATAAGGCAGTTTTATCTGGTTTCGCTGTGCTATTTTAAACATTAACTCAGGTTCAAAAGTTCCTTCAATGTGAAGATGTAATTCTGCTTTTGGTAAATTTTGTATAAATGATTTCATGTTGAATAGTTAAATAGTATTGAGAATTTAGTATTGAGAAATATTGAAATTAGAATTATGGTTTAAAATTAATATAAATAGCGATAGATTTTGATACAAAAATAAGACAATCATCTAAAATATATGTTGCATAAGCGATTTATTTTATTGGAATGGCATCCAACAATTGGAAATTTGGCTATAATTAATAATTAAAAATAAATTATTTTCTGAACTAGTTTTCTGTAATTTATCAAAGCGTCTGTTTGAGTTTTTTTTGTGCAGTAAAACGGAACAAAAAATATAACGAGTACCCGTTCTCGATACTATTTTAAAGCAAAAATTTAGCAATAAATAATTAAATTTAAACAGCTTTAAAATCACTCGAACAGACGTGAAAAATAACAATTTAAGTAAACAATCTTACGTCCGTTCGAGTGATTTTCGACAGAAAATTGTATCGAGAACCGAGTGATTTTCTGTCGATAATCACTTAATAGACGTAAAAAAATTACCATAAGAATTTGATTGCAACCAACGGATATACAGAACTAAAATTAATGAAAAATTAACTTTAAATATTGGTGTAAATGTAGTACATTTGCGCCATAAAAATAAAATTATGGCAAGCGTAAAAAATTTAAAGAAAGATATTAATTATGTTTTAGGTGATGTTGTTGATGCAATTTATTTGTGGGAAATGTACAATCCGAAAACAGACAACAAAGCATCTCAAGCAGTTATAGATGAAGCTTTTACAACTTATGACCAGTTAATTGCAAGAGCTAACCAAAAGAAAGTTGAAAATAAAAAAGAACATTTTGCGTCTCTTAGAAAAGATTTAGAAATTGTAGCAAATTCACTTGTAGAAAAAGTAAATAGTTTATAATAAATTAGTATAAATTTCGTTATAACTTAAGTAAATATTTTTAAGTAAATGGCAAGAGCAATATACGATTACACTAAAACGGTATTAGAAAGAGTAAGTTTTGATGTTGAGTTGTTTTGTAGAGAATTGTCAAAGGCAGTTCAACGGCTTTTACCCTTTGAAATTAATGAATTGCGCATTTGGTTATTTGAGTTTACCAAAGACAAACCACAATTGGTTTCGTGCATGCATCTTATTGAAAAATAAAAAACAAAAGGAGTTAATAAACTCCTTTTGTTTTTTGTATTGGACTGATGATTTTTACATCGTGAAAAGCGATGGCGCCTCTTATTACCCCATCAATTGTTGTTTTTAATGCCTCTATTAATTGCATTTTTAATTGAGATTTGTGATGAATAATACTCACTTCTCTAGCAGGAATGGGCGCAATAAATTCTCTCAAATATTTTTTATCACCTTCTTTTAAATCAAAAGTGGTTAAATACGGAAGCAAAGTCATGCCCATATTTTCTTTTGATAATTTTATAAGCGTCTCAAAATTTCCACTTTGAAATTGAAAACCGGGTTTGTTTAAATTGGGTGAAATATTACACAAATTAATAATACTGTCTTTAAAACAATGCCCATCTCTTAACAACAAAATATCATTTAGGTTCAATTCTGATGGATCAATTTTTTGTTTATTGTACAATCTATGACCTTCTGGAATAAAATTTACAAATGGCTCATAATACAAAACCTTTTCTTTGATGTTTTCATTTTCTAATGGTGTTGCAGCAATTGCGGCATCTAAATGACCATCAATAAGTTTTTTTACAATTTCTTGTGTAGTTAATTCTTCAACAATTAAATTTACTTTGGTGTATTTTTTTAAAAATGATTTTAAAAACATCGGTAATAAAGTAGGCGTAATTGTTGGTATAATTCCAATTTTAAAATCACCGCCAATATATCCTTTTTGTTGGTCAACAATATCTGCTAAACGGTTACTCTCATTTACAATTGTTTTGGCTTGCTGTACTACTCTTTCGCCAATTTCTGTAAGTGCAATTGGTTTTTTATTCCGATTAAAAATTTGAATTTCCAATTCTTCCTCCAATTTCTGTATTTGCATACTCAAAGTAGGTTGAGTAACAAAAGAATGCTCGGCAGCAATGGTGAAATTTCTATATTCAGCTACTGCCAAAACGTATTTAAGTTGCGTAATAGTCATCGTTATCAATATTTGCGATAAAGATATAAAAACTATTGATAACGCTTATTGAAAAAAGCAATAGAATTTTAAAAAATAAATAAATAACAAAATATAAGCTTAATACGATTGCCAAAAATCACGTTTTTTATTCAGTTCTTCTTCAATTTTAAGGTATTCATCAAGTGGTGTAACCTTTAAAAAAGAAGAATGTTGTTCTATTGCAAATTCAATTTTTTCAATGATGCTTTCAACAGCTTCATTTTCATAATCAATTTCTAAAGGTGGTTTTATCACCATAGATTGTAAAATGCCACGTTTTTTCATAAACAATCCTTTTTTATCAAAAGAACGTCTAAATCCGTCAATAACAATTGGTACCACAATAGGTTTGTAAGTTTTAATAATATGGGCAGTACCTCGTCTAATTGGTTTAAATGGCTTGGTGGTTCCTTGCGGAAAAGTAATAACCCATCCATCTTTTAAAGCGATACCAATATTGCTGATATCAGACATTTTAACTTGTCTATTTACCTCTTCACCTTTACTTCTCCAAGTTCTATCAATAGAAACGGAGCCAGCGTAAGCAAAAATTTTAGGTAAAAAACCAGATTTCATGGTTTCTGATGCGGCAACATAATAAATGTTGAGTTTAGGATGCCAAATATATCCGATATTTTTAATAGTATCTACCCGACCTTTAAGAGATGCATTAAAAACGTGCATCATTGCAGCAACATCGGCAAAATAGGTTTGGTGATTAGAAACAAACAATACATTATTAGGAGGTAAATCTCTAATAAATTCTGATCCTTCTATTTTTAACTGATTAAATCCTCTATATCTTTGATGGGAAATAATACCAAAAAATCGGATTAACCATTTTTTTAAGATTAAAATTTGTCCAAAAGGATTCCGTTTAAATATCGGCATAGTTTATTATTTACAACTGCAAATTTAACAAGAAAATTGAATTATAATAATTTTAGCAAGTCTTTGATTTCACTTAACATCATTGCAGTAGCTCCCCAAACAATTTCTCCATCAAATTTAAAGCAAGGAACTTCTAAATTTTCGCCATAAGAAGTATCAATTTTAATGCTTGATAAGTTTTTAATATTCAGTAAATCAGCTAGTTTTATTTCTATAATGCTTTCAACTTCCTCATTTTTATAAAAAAATGGATGGTAATTTATATAGCCCAAAAACGGACTTACATAAAAATTACTGGGCGGAATATAAACATCTGTAAGTTGTTTAATTAGTTTTACGTCTTCTTTATTGATGCCAATTTCTTCATTTGTTTCACGCAAAGCAGTATTTTTCATTAAAATATCGGCATATTCATGTTTACCGCCTGGAAAACTGATTTGTGAAGAATGAGTTCCGTTGTATTGGGCTCTTTTGGTCAATAAAAATAAAGTTTCATTAGTTTCATTTGGATAAAAAAGGGCTAAAACGGCCGCTTTTTTTGGATTCATTTTATTGATTTTTTCTTCATCATAAAATTTTCTAAGCGCTGGAGCCATTTTAAATTGAGAATCCAATCCACCTAAAGGTAGTTTTTCTAATTTTAAAATGTTAGCTAGAAAAAAATCAAATTGCATAATAAATCAATATAAAAATTTAATCATAAAATTGTTTCCAAAATTAACAAATCAGCCGTTTAATGTTGCAATTCTTGATGATATTTTTTTAAAGATAATTCCAAAATCAATAAAATAATTAAAATAGCTATTTTGTTGATAACATTTTTCAAATTAATTACTTCAATATCTTTTGGTTATCTAGATAATTATTTTGTAAATTTGCACGCCTTTTAGCGATAACAGATTTTAAAAGGATTGAATAGAAATTTACTTAACAACTCTGTAAGTTTCATCGCATTAAAAATCTGAAAAACATGCAGATACAAAATTTTAATCATCAGCAAATGTCTGAAGAAACAACAAACACAGAAGAGCAATTAGATGCTCAAATAACAGAAATAGTAACTCCAGAAGTTATACCAGCTGTTAAAAAAGAAACTCCTCAAGAATTTTTAGCAAATTTTGACTGGCACAAATACGAACAAGGTATTGAAGCTATTGATGAAGCTAAACTAAAAGAATTTGAAGATGCCTTAGTTGGTACTATTGGTTTTGTAAATGATAACGAAGTAATTGAAGGGGTAGTTATGAGAATGACCGACCGTGAAGCCATTATCGATATCAATTCAAAATCTGAAGGTGTTATTACTTTAAACGAATTTCGTTACAATCCACATCTTAAAGTAGGCGATAAAGTGGAAGTTTTAGTTGACAAACGCGAAGATTCTTACGGTCAATTAGTGCTTTCTCACAAAAAAGCTAGAGTAATCAAAGCATGGGATAGAGTTATCAATGCGCATGATACTGGCGAAATCGTAAATGGTTTTGTAAAATGCAGAACGCGTGGTGGTATGATTGTAGATGTTTTTGGAATTGAAGCATTCTTACCGGGCTCACAAATTGATGTAAAACCAATTAGAGATTACGATCAATATGTAGAGAAAACTATGGAATTTAAAGTGGTGAAAATTAATCATGAATTCAAAAACGTAGTAGTTTCTCACAAAGCACTTATTGAGGCAGATATTGAGTCTCAAAAGAAAGAAATTATTGGTCAGTTAGAAAAAGGACAAGTATTAGAAGGTATTGTTAAAAACATTACTTCTTATGGTGTGTTTATAGATTTAGGTGGTGTTGATGGATTAATTCACATTACAGATCTTTCTTGGAGTAGAATCAACCATCCAAGTGAAGTGTTAGAATTAGACCAAAAATTAAATGTGGTAATTCTTGATTTTGATGATGAAAAAACAAGAATCCAATTGGGCTTAAAACAATTACAAGCACATCCTTGGGATGCTTTAGATGCTAACATTGCTGTTGGTGATAAAGTAAAAGGAAAAGTAGTAGTAATTGCAGATTATGGTGCATTTATTGAAGTTGCAGAAGGTGTTGAAGGATTAATTCACGTATCTGAAATGTCTTGGTCAACACATTTACGTTCTGCACAAGATTTTGTAAAAGTAGGCGATGAAGTAGAAGCTGTTATCTTAACTTTAGATAGAGAAGGTCGTAAAATGTCTTTAGGAATTAAGCAATTACACCCAGATCCATGGTCTAATATCGTAGCTAAATATCCAGTTGGTTCAACCCATACTGGTACGGTTAGAAATTACACTAATTTCGGAGTATTTGTTGAGTTAGAAGAAGGAATTGACGGTTTGGTTTATATTTCTGATCTTTCTTGGACAGAGAAAATTAAACATCCATCAGATTTTGTTAAAATTGGAGATAAATTAGAAGTGCAAGTATTAGAATTAGATGCAGAAGGTCGTAAATTAAATTTAGGACACAAACACACTGAAGACAATCCTTGGGAAGCTCATGAAAATCTTTATACCATAGATTCTGTTCATGAAGGTACGGTTAAAGAAAAAACTGATAAAGGTGCAATTGTAATCTTAGGTGATGGTGTAGAAGCTTTTTTACCGGGTCGCCAAATGGAGAAAGAAGAAGGTGGAAAACTTGGAAAAGGTGATAAAGCAACTTTTAAAGTATTAGAATTTAACAAAGAATACAGAAGAATTGTAGTATCTCATACTGCTGTTTACAAAGAGCAAGAAGAGAAAAATGTTAAAGTTGCCACTCAAAAAGCAGAAACTGCTTCAGAAAAAACTACTTTAGGTGATATCTCTGAATTATCTGATTTAAAGAAAAAAATGGACGCTAAGAAGAAATAATTCTTTTGATCCCAAATATATAAAACGCCGTTAAGAAATTAACGGCGTTTTTTTGTGGAGTTTTTACAATAAAAGTATCTTTGATGAAAATTAAATAAAATGACTTTAATAAAATCTATATCTGGTATCAGAGGAACCATCGGAAATAAAGTAGGAGAAAATTTAACGCCCCTAGATACTGTAAAATTTACTTCAGCTTTTGGCTTTTGGTTAAAACAACGCAACAATCTGCAAAAAATAAAAGTAGTCATAGGTAGAGATGCCAGAATTTCGGGTAAAATGATCAGCGGTTTGGTTTCTGAAACTTTAATAGGTTTGGGTATTGATGTTATTGATTTAGGTTTATCTACCACGCCAACTGTAGAAGTGGCTGTTACTATAGAAAATGCGCAAGGTGGAATCATTATCACCGCATCACACAATCCGAAACAATGGAATGCCTTAAAATTACTGAATGAAAAGGGCGAATTTATCAACGGAAAAGACGGTGAAGAAGTGTTAAAGATTGCCGAAGACGAATCTTTTGAATTTGCTGAAGTTGATGATTTAGGGAAATTTTCAAAGATATCTGATTATATTGATAGCCATATAAAGGAAGTTTTAAAATTAAAGTTAGTGGATGTTGAAGCTATCAAAAATGCCAAATTTAAAGTGGTTATTGATGCCGTAAATTCTACTGGTGGCATTGCAATTCCCGCTTTATTAGATAAATTGGGAGTTGAGTATATCAAACTTTATTGTGAACCAAACGGTAATTTTCCGCATAATCCAGAACCTTTACCAGAACATTTAACAGAAATTTCGGCATTGGTGGTCAAAGAAAAAGCACATCTTGGTATTGTAGTAGATCCAGATGTAGATCGTTTGGCACTTGTTTGTGAAGATGGCTCTATGTTTGGTGAAGAATATACCTTGGTGGCTTGTGCAGATTATGTTTTGAAACATACGCCTGGAAATACCGTTTCTAATTTGTCATCTTCCAGAGCTTTGCGCGATGTTACAGAAAAATATCAACAAAAATACCATGCATCGGCAGTTGGAGAAGTTAATGTGGTAGATATGATGAAAGCTACAAACGCCGTTATTGGTGGTGAAGGAAATGGCGGAATTATATATCCAGAATCGCATTACGGACGCGATTCTTTGGTTGGTGTTGCCTTGTTTTTATCGCATTTAGCACATACAAAAATGAGTTGTAAAGAATTGAGAAACAGTTATCCAACTTATTTTATGAGTAAAAATAAAATTGAATTAACGCCCATGGTAAATGTTGATAAAATTTTAAATGAAGTAATCAAATTATACCATTCAGAAGAAATTAGTACCGTTGATGGCGTAAAAATTGATTTTGAAAACGAATGGATTCATCTTCGAAAATCAAATACAGAACCAATAATCAGAATTTATACCGAAAGTAATTCGCAAGAAAATGCCGATGCTTTGGCCAATAAAATTATGGAAGAAATTCAAGAAATGTCGTTAAAAAACATCATTTAAACAATGAAAAAATCGCTTACACCACTGGAAGAATATTTTAAACCTTTCAGAAAAAATATCATCGGAATTGATCAAACTTTTCAATCGCCTTATGGAGAAAAGAAAATTCTTTATACAGATTGGACTGCCAGTGGTCGTTTATACCGCCCAATTGAAGAAAAAATGCTGGAAGAATTTGGTCCTTTTGTAGCCAATACGCATACCGAAACTTCTATAACCGGTGCAACGATGACTTTGGCTTATCACAAAGCCAGAGAAATTATTAAAAAACATATCAACGCCAATCAAAATGATGTTTTAATTACGTATGGAACTGGAATGACGGGCGTTATCAATAAATTTCAGCGTATTTTGGGACTTAAAATAGCCGAAAATCTGCAAGCGTTTACCCAAGTTCCGCCAGCATTAAAACCATTGGTTTTTATTTCGCATATGGAACATCATTCAAATCAAACCTCTTGGCTAGAAACCATTGCAGATGTAATTATAATTCCGTGTCAAGAATCTGGACTTATTTGTTTTGATAATTTTAGACGACTTTTAACAGAAAATCAAGATAGACCCATCAAAATTGCTTCCATTACTGCTTGTTCTAATGTAACCGGAATTAAAACAGATTATCATCAAATTGCCAAAATAATTCATCAATTTAACGGTGTTTGTTTTGTTGATTTTGCCTGCTCTGCTCCTTATGTTTCGATTGATATGCATCCAGATGATGAAAGTTATTTAGATGCTATTTTCTTTTCTCCGCATAAGTTTTTAGGCGGACCCGGAACTTCAGGAGTGTTGGTTTTTAATAAAAATTTATACCATAATATGATTCCTGATAATCCGGGTGGTGGAACCGTAAATTACACCAATCCGTGGGGAGATCGTGATTATATTGAAGATATTGAAATTCGTGAAGATGGCGGAACGCCAGGTTTTTTGCAAACCATCAAAATTGCTTTGGCAATTCAGTTAAAAGAAGCAATGAATCCGCATAAAATTGAAGAACGCGAAGAAGAAATTAATACCATTGTTTTTGA
>CAMTWE010000155.1:0-18858 GCA_947085395.1 uncultured Bacteroidota bacterium
CGGCTTATATCTCGATTTTTCAAAAATTTCTTCTGGGGCTGTTTTAATCATTTCTGCAATGGTAACCTCATTGTTTTTCATATACGAAGCTACAATTTGCCAGCCCATCCAAACACCAATTCTGCCCGGCGATTCTCGATCTGTTTCTAAATAAAATTTAGAAAAAGGCGCTTCAAATACAAAGCGATGCAACAAATCTACTTCATAACTATACAACAATTGATTTTCCATAAAATATTGCCAAATAGGCAATTCATTGGCTTCTACCCATGCTAATTGTTCAGTTGTATAGCCCATTTTTAAAGCATTATCAACATTGGGTAAAAAAGCATCGACTAAAGCCATTTTTTTACCCTGATTTATCATCTGATTGAGGAAATTATTTCTGCCTGTTTTACTAAATGTTTGTGCTGCAATTTCGCTGGCAACATCTACCATTAAATTAGATTTTTCATATCTAAGCGATAAATAAGCAGGAAATTCTTTATAAATTTCATGGTCTTTTCCTAAATACATATCCAAAGAAATGAGCAATAAACTATCGGCATAAATGACTTTGGATTCATAATCAATATCAGAAATTAAGGTAATTACTTTGGGCGATTTAAACTGTTGAAAATGTGTTTTTACGGTTTTAAATAATATTCCCAATTGTTTTTCTTCGGATGTAAAATCGCCAAAAACCTTTGCTACTTCTTGTTTTAAAATGATTTCTTCTTTATTGTTTGATTTGTTAATCCAAACAGAATCTGCCACTTGATTTGGAAATAAATAGGAATACAATTTCTTTAATTGCTGAATTTCATCGTCCGATTTTTGATAAAACAATTGATCAAATCGATGTGCTTTTACAACTTCTTGTTGAGCTGAATCAGCAACAGATGAAACCTCTTTTTTACAAGAACTCAAGAACATCAACGTTAAAAAACCTAAGAATATTTTGCTCATTTTTATTTGTATCTTTGTTACAAAAGTAGTAAAATAGTTAGGTATGAACACGGATAAAGTTGCAAAACACATCAGTCAGTGGTTATTAAATTACGCTAAAAATGCAAAAGTTAACGGATTTGTAATAGGAATTTCTGGTGGCATTGATTCTGCCGTTACTTCTACCTTATGTGCTTTGACAGGATTGCCGACACTTTGTGTAGAAATGCCCATTCACCAAGCAGAAAGTCAGGTAAATCGCGGGAAAGAACACATCAATCAACTCAAAAGAAATTTTGCCAATGTTGATAGTACCAAAGTGGATTTAACGCCTACTTTTGAAACTTTTAAAAAAATATATCCAACAATTTCATCTGATAATATAGAACTTCCCTTAGCCAATTCTAGAGCACGCTTGCGGATGACTACGTTGTATTATTTAGCCGGAATTCACCATTATTTGGTAGTTGGAACCGGTAATAAAATTGAAGATTTTGGTGTGGGTTTTTACACCAAATACGGCGATGGCGGCGTTGATTTGAGTCCGATTGCCGATTTATTAAAATCGGAAGTTTTTGAATTAGGGAAATTTTTAGAAGTGCCAAAATCTATTTTAGAAGCCAAACCAACCGATGGTTTATTTGGAGATGATCGTTCTGATGAAGATCAAATTGGCGCAACTTATGATGAGTTAGAATGGGCTATGCAACAAGTTGCTGACGGAAAAAATAGTACAGATTTTAACGGAAGAAACCAAGTAGTTTTTGATATTTACACGAAATTAAACAAGGCAAATCAGCATAAAATGATTCCAATTCCGGTTTGTTTTTTGGGTGATGAAGTAAAAATTTAAACCTCGCGTCCTAATTTATCAGACAATAACATTTCTAAGCCCTTGTATTTCATAATCAAATCCAACGATTCATTGTTGTTACCTTCGGTATTTTGCGAAAACTGATTTTTGAGTTCGGTAATTTTTTGATTTACCAAGTTTCTCCTAAGGTTTAAAATACAATCTGTAACAGATTTAACCACTTCATTTTCATCTGTTTTTGGTTTTATCGTCACATTTCTTCTTTCCCAATCGTTGATCATATATTTTTCATCTTCCATTAAAATATTGGTTGCTTCTCTGGCGATTTCCAATTTTTCATGATTTACCAAAGAATCGCCATTTACAGTTTCTGATAGTTGAAATTGTTCGATTATTTCAAAGTAAATAGTGCGAAAAAGCTGATTGGTAAATTCAATTTCATCGGCTTGCAGTTGTAAAAATATTTCTTCAAAAACAGTATTTTGATTGATGACTTCTTGGGGTTTATAATTACCTCTTTCATCATGCGCATCAACCCAATCAATAAAATCAAGTTTAGAATTTCCGTGTAATAACAGCAATTTTATAATTTCTCTTTCTAAAAATTGGAGATAGGTTTCTTGCGTTTCTTCGGCTGTTGGTGCTTTTAAAACTTTAAAAGATTTTTGAGGTTCAAACTGAACTCCGTGTAATTCTTTCAGTTCTTTTTTGTGTAATTGTGCCAATTCGTTAAACAAAACTTCTTCAGAAATATGCATCAAACTTGCACATTCTTGCACATAAATTTCTCGTTGAATGTTGTCCTGAATTTTAGCAATACTCGAAACAATATCTCTAATTAAAGCCGCTTTTTTAACTGGATCATTTTTGGCATCTTCCAACAATAAAGACACTTTATAATTGATAAAATCCTTTGAATTTTGTTTTAAATAATCTTTTAATGCTTCGGATGATACTTTTTTGGAAAAACTATCGGGATCATCGCCATCAGGAAAAGTTAAAACACGCACATTCATTCCTTGTTCTAAAATTAAATCTACCCCACGAATAGCGGCTTTAATTCCGGCTGCATCGCCATCAAAAAGAACTGTTATATTATTAGTGAGTCGTCTGATTAATCTTATTTGTTCTGGCGTTAAAGCTGTTCCTGATGACGCCACTACATTTTCAATTCCTGCTTGATGTAAAGAAATTACATCGGTATATCCTTCTACTAAAAAACAATTATCTTCTTTAACAATATCTTTTTTGGCGTGGAAAATACCGTATAAAATTTGACTTTTATGATAAATTTCACTTTCGGGTGAATTGACATATTTAGCAGTATTTTTATCTGCCGATAAAGTTCTGCCTCCAAAACCTAAAACCCGTCCGCTCATTGAATGTATTGGAAATAAAACGCGCCCTTTAAATCGGTCAAATTGTTTTCCTTCTTTAACGATGGTCAATCCAGTTTTTTCCAAATAATCAAGTTCATACGCTTTGGCAAGTGCCTGTTTGGTAAAGGCATCCCACTCATCCAAACAATATCCTAATTGAAATTTTTTGATGATATCTTCTCTATAACCGCGCTCTTTAAAATAAGACAAGCCAATAGCTTCGCCTTTTGGATGTTTAAAAAGAATCTCCTGAAAATATTGATTGGCATATTCTGAAACTACAAATAAACTTTCGCGTTCGTTATTTTGAAGTTGCTGTTCGGGTGATTCTACCGTTTCTTCAATTTCGATATTGTATTTTTTGGCTAAAAAACGAATGGCTTCTGGATACGAAAAATGCTCATGTTCCATCAAAAAAGATAAAACATTGCCTCCTTTTCCAGAGCTGAAATCTTTCCAAATTTGTTTAACTGGCGAAACCATAAACGAAGGTGTTCGCTCTTCAGAAAAAGGACTCAATCCTTTAAAATTACTGCCCGATTTTTTAAGTTGAACAAACTCACCAATCACCTCTTCTACCCGAGCGGTTTCAAAAACAAGGTCAATTGTTTGTTTAGAAATCATATCTATAAATCGGGTTTATATTATTTTGATTGGTTAATTTAAGAAGCCGCTCTTAGTTTTTTAAGGGTTGTTTTGGTTATTTTTCCTTCTGCATAAGATTTGCTTACATGCAATTTTTTTTCATCAGAACTTGGAAGTTCGTACATGGCATCAGTTAAAATAACTTCGCATAAAGAACGCAAACCACGAGCTCCTAATTTGTATTCAACGGCTTTATCAACAATAAAATCTAAGGCCTTATTGTCAATTGTAAATTGAACCTCATCAATAGCAAACAATTTTTCGTATTGTTTGATAATTGCGTTTTTGGGCTTTGTTAAAATGGCGCGTAATGTTTTGGCATCTAACGGATTCATATAACTCAACACTGGTAAACGACCAATAATTTCGGGGATTAACCCAAAAGCTCTTAAATCTGCCGGAACAATATATTGTAATAAATTTTCTTCATCAATTCTGTCATCGCTAATAGATGCGCTATAACCAACGGCTTGTCTGTTTAATCTTTTGCTGATGATTTTATCGATACCAGAAAAAGCACCGCCTGCTATGAATAAAATATCTTTGGTGTCCACTTCGATAAATTTTTGTTCGGGATGTTTTCTTCCACCTTTTGGCGGAACATTTACCAAAGTTCCTTCTAATAATTTCAATAAAGCTTGTTGAACGCCTTCACCAGAAACATCGCGGGTAATAGATGGATTATCGCCTTTACGCGCTATTTTATCAATTTCATCGATAAAAACAATTCCTTTTTCTGCTTTTTTTAAATCGTAATCTGCAGCTTGCAACAATCGGGTTAAAATACTTTCTACATCTTCGCCCACATAACCTGCTTGTGTTAAAACAGTTGCATCTACAATGGCAAAAGGTACACTTAACATTTTAGCAATAGTTTTAGCTATTAAGGTTTTTCCTGTTCCGGTATCACCTACTAAAACAATATTACTTTTTTCAATTTCTACTTCATTATCATCTTCTGTTTTCTGAAAAATACGTTTGTAGTGGTTGTAAACAGCCACTGACATTGATTTTTTGGTATCATCCTGACCAATAATATATTGGTCTAAAAATGCTTTTATTTCTTTCGGTTTTTTTAGTTTAATATCTGGAACTATTTGTTTGGTGGCTAATTCGACCTTTTCTTCAATTACAATTCCGTGTGCTTGTTCAATACATTTATCGCAGATATGGGCATCCATACCAGCAATTAATAAATCGGTTTCTGCTTTTTTTCGTCCACAAAACGAACATTCTAATCCCTCTACTTTTTTAGCCATAATTGCGCTTTACTATTTTTTATTTTCTAACTAAGATTTCATCAATCATACCATAGGTTTTCGCTTCTTCAGCTTTCATCCAATAATCGCGGTCAGAATCTGAATTCACTTTTTCCACTGTTTGTCCGCTGTGTTTGGCTATAATTTGATACAATTCATCTTTCAATTTCATAATTTCACGAGCCGTAATTTCAATATCACTGGCCTGACCTTGTGCACCGCCTAAAGGTTGATGAATCATAATACGCGAATGTGGCAAAGCAGAACGTTTCCCTTTTTCACCAGCGCACATAATTACCGCAGCCATTGAAGCCGCCATACCGGTACAAATAGTTGCTACATTTGGTTTGATAAATTGCATGGTGTCATAAATTCCCAATCCGGCATAAACACCGCCACCAGGAGAGTTGATGTATATAGAAATATCTTTGGATGAATCTACACTTTCTAAAAATAACAATTGAGCTTGGATAATATTGGCAACATTATCATTGATGGCAGTTCCCATAAAAATAATGCGATCCATCATCAATCTAGAGAAAACATCCATTTGTGTGATGTTCATTTGACGCTCTTCCATGATGTAAGGCGTTAAACTGCTTACTAATTTATCGTAATGCATACTACTGATTCCGTGTTGTTTAGTAGCGTATTGTTGAAATTCTTTACCGTAATCCATTTGGCTTATTTTTTATAATTTGAATTTGTAAAGATAAGAACTTTCTGCAATATTGAATAGCATTCCAATTTGAGTATATTTGCACCAATATTCATTTATTTTTATGACACTTTTACTGATTTATTTATTTTTAGCCATTGGCATATCTTTTTTATGTTCAATTGCCGAAGCGGTTTTGCTAACTGTTTCCATTCCTTTTATCAAAACAAAAGAGCGCGAAGGAAAAAAAACTGCAACCCAATTAAAAAAATATAAAACTTCTATAGACCAGCCATTATCTGCCATTTTATCGCTCAATACTATTGCGCATACGGTTGGCGCAGCGGGTGTTGGTGCACAAGCAGTTACTATTTTTGGCAATGCTTATTTCGGAATTATCTCTGCCATTTTAACTATTTTAATTTTGGTTTTTTCTGAAATTTTACCCAAAACTATTGGCGCTATTTATTGGAGAGAATTGGCTTTTCCGATGACAAAACTGATTTCATTTTTTATTATTGTTACCTATCCGTTGGTTATTTTATCAGAAGTTATGACCAAATTAATCTCCAAAAATAAAATTATTCATACGGTAAGTCGCGAAGAAATTTCTGCTTTAACGCATATCGGAACGGAAGAAGGCATTTTTGACGAGCAAGAAGGGAAAATTATCCATAATTTGATGAAGCTAAAATCTATCAAAATTAAAGATGTAATGACCCCAAGAACCGTGGTTTTGGCGGCTTCAGAAGAAATGACTTTAGATGAATTCTTTTTAAATAAAGCATTTATGGTGTATTCTCGTATTCCAATTTATGCACATCAAAAAGACCATGTAACGGGTTATATTTTAAAATATGATGTGTTAGAAAAGTTGGCAATGGATGAAGGACATTTAAAATTAAAAGATGTAAAACGCTCTATACTGGTGTGTTATGAAAATTTTTCGCTGCCAAAACTATTTGATTTATTAATTTCACAAAAAGAACATATTGCTTTAATTATTGATGAATATGGCGGCATGGAAGGTATTGCAACCATGGAAGATATTATTGAAACTATTCTTGGTTTAGAAATTATCGATGAAAAAGATGATCAAATTGATTTACAAGCGCTGGCTAGAGAAAAATGGAAAATTAGGGCTAAAAAACTGAATTTTAATATAGAAGAAGATCCTAAAAAACCAAATTTCACCGATTAATTCTGAAAGCGTAGGTTGTAAAAGCCCCATAAATTAGTCTTAATAACTATAAATGCTTCTATATTTTCTTTGTGATTTTTGTAACTCTTTGTGATTTTTGTGGTATAGTTATTTAGCTTCGCTGAATCACTTAGTTAGGTTCCACAAAGTATCACTAAATTTTAGGCAAATGATAATTCGCCAACTCCATTAAAAAACAATAGATAATTATTGGCAAAGTAGGTCAGAATTTCAAAATCTTGCGTAATGGCATAAAACCAATATATAGTAAAATCAAAATTATAAGGGTTAAAATCCATAAAAAAACTCCCGAGAAATCAGGAGTTTTTTACTTGAAATTATTTGGTAATCGGATTGTAATACTATTTATAAACTTCTTTTGCAAAATCATCATAAGAAACTTTTTTAGCTTTAAGTTTCATGTTTTCTTTGAAGAAATCTAGTAATTTTGAACTCATCATTTGCGATGATAAACGCTTGCGTTCTTCTTCATTGGTCAATACTTTGTAGGCAATTTCATCCATTTCTTTTTCCGAAGGATTCATTTGTCCGTATTGAGCCATTTGCGCTTTAATCAATTCTATGGTAAAATTTTTCAAATCTTCAAAAGCAACCTGAATTTTATGATCTGTAATTAACTTACCTTCAATTAATTGGTAACGCAATCCTTTTTCAGAACGATTGTATTCTGCAGTTGCTTCTTCAATTGTCATTTCTTTTTCACCGGCGGTGCTTAACCATTTAATCAAAAATTCTTGAGGTAAATCAAACTTGGTATTGGCAATTAAAAACTCGGTAACATCATTTAATAATTGTTGATCAGAATGTGAAGTAAATTGCAATTCTGCATCTTTTTTAATGCGTAGTTTCAATTCATCTGCAGAAGAAATTACACCTTCACCAAACATTTTATCAAATATTTCCTGATTTAATTCGGCTTTATCTAATTTGGTAATATTTTCAATAGTTAAGGTAACATCCATATCTAAACCGTGAACTTCATCGTGTTTTACGCCTAAAACATAGCCCAATTTGTGTTCATCTTCAAATAAACCTTTGGTATTTAGCGCAACAACATCGCCCACTTTTTTGCCTAAAAACTTTTTTAAATTGGTTTTTCCTTTAAGTTCATTGATGTTGATGGTAGAAGTTTTTTCAATTTCTTTTGCTTCATTCACAAATTTTCCGGTAACTGTTGCTTCTTCGGTAACTTCGTCTAAAACAGTCATTTTTCCGTAGCGATTTAAAACCATGTCAATTTCTGAATTGATCATTTTATCATCTGCTTCAATTTGATAATGAATTACGTCGTTTTTCTGATTTAAATCAATCTCGAAAGTTGGTGCTAAACCAATTTCAAATTCAAATGAAAAATCTTCTGTATCCCAAGAAAAATCTGGTTGATCTACAGGAATTGGATTTCCTAAAATATCTAATTTTTCATCGATTAAATATTTATTTAAGGTTTCTTGTATCAATTTATTAATTTCTTCGGCCAACAATGCTTTGCCAAATTGTTTTTTGATAAGACCCATCGGAATTTGTCCATTTCTAAAACCAGGGATATTTGCTTTTTTGCGATAATCTTTGAGCCCTTTTTCTACTTTTTCTTGATAATCTGCTCCAGCAATTTCTATCTTGATAATTGCATTTAACGCATCAATTGGTTGTTTTGTTATCTTCATTTTTATGTAATTAATTCTATTTCCTTGAAATTGGGTGCAAAATTAGTAATTTTAAATCGGACTTCAAAAGATTAAAGCATTCTATTTCAACTTACTTATATTGCTTTTTATTTTCAATGAGTTGGTTAAATATCGATTGAAACATCGATAGTAAAATGCTAAAAAGTAAGGCATACCAAAATCCGTCAACATCAAATCCTTTTACCAAATGATCTGCAATTAAAATAATAAAAGCATTGATTACCAATAAAAACAATCCTAAAGTAAAAACCGTTACTGGCAGTGTTAATAAGATGAGTATTGGTTTTATAAAAATGCGCAATAAACCTAATACTATGGCAACAATAATGGCCGCTTCGGGCGATTCTACATAAATTCCGGGTAAAAAATAAGACAATAAAAGGGTTACAAATGCCGTAAAAAATACTCTTAAAATGGTTTTAAACATAAATTGAAGTTTATTAATTTCATAAAAATCCCGAGAAATCGGGATTTTTTTATACTTAGTATTAAAAAATGTTTTTATTTCTAAAACAATCCGTTTATCTCCGCATCAATTCTGTTGATGATATTTCCTAAATCTTCCGGATTTTCAACAAAATCTAAATGATCTACATTGATGATTTCATTTTTATTCTATTAATTCTTACCAGCTCATTTACAATAGATTAGATTCATTCTAAATAACACTTTGCTGTTTTTTATGTGAAAAATAATTTATACATTTATTGTGCTAATAATTCTTCAAAAGCAATTTAACTAGAAAATAGATTTTAAATTCTTAAGTAGAAGAAATAATTAAATATCTAAATGTATGAAATTTCAAAAAAGATTACTAAATATATGCTTCCTTTTGGGCATTGGCATTAGTACCGTTTATGCACAAAGCAACACCGTTTCATCTGGTGGCGTCGCCTCTGGTACTGGAGGAACTACAAGTTTTACCATTGGTCAAATCTTTTATCAGACCTTTTTAACTGAATCAGGTAATGTTTCTCAGGGTGTTCAGCAAGCTTATGAGGTGAGAACACTAAGTAATGAAGATGTTACCGATATCTTATTAGAAGTAAAAATTTTTCCAAATCCTACAAAGAGCAAGGTGGTATTAAAAATTAGTAATATTACTTTGGATGATGTAAACTATCAGTTATATGATTTGTTAGGAAGACAAATAGTGAGCCAAAAAGTTAAAAATGAGGAATCAATTATTCCAATGGATGATTTACCAATGGCTGTATATGTATTAAAAATAATCAAAAATAATAGAGCATTAAAATCTTTTAAAATAATTAAGAATCAATAACTCCCTTTTACCATGAAAAAATTAGTTACACTTATTGCTGTTATTTTAGTTGCAGTAAATGTGTTTGCTCAATCACCCGAAAAAATGAGCTATCAAGCCGTTGTTAGAAATGCTAGTAATGGGCTAATATCTAACACAACAATTGGTATGAAAATCAGTATTCTTCAAAATTCTACTTCTGGAACAGAAGTTTACGCTGAAACTCAAACTTCTGTAACAGATGCCAATGGTTTAGCAACTCTTGAAATAGGAACAGGATCCATAATTTCTGGCGAATTTTCAACTATCAATTGGTCAGCTGGACCCTATTTTATCAAAACAGAAACCGATCCAAGTGGAGGTACAACTTATACCATTACTGGCACGAGTCAATTAATGAGTGTTCCGTATGCTTTACATGCTAAAACAGTTTCGAGTTTTAATGAAGAAGATCCAAAAATTGGAGAAATCCTTGAAGGATATTTTCCAATATGGGATGGATCAAATCTTGTTAGCGGAACAGTTTATGAAGACGATGGCTATGTTGGGATTGGCACAGAAACACCAGAATCCGAATTACACGTTGCCGGATTAATAACTACTGATGATTATGGAACTTCAGATGATTGGAATACTGCTTTTGGTTGGGGTGATCATGCTGCAGCTGGGTATGTACAGACTACTGATTTAGAATCAAAAAGTGATGTGGCTGATGAATTTACAGCTACAACTTCTCAAACAGTTTTCACGTTATCTCAAACACCATCAGCAAACAGCATCGTTAAAATGTATATCAATGGTATTAGAATAAGCAATACCGCCTATAGTCATTCAGGTACAACATTAATATATGAACCATTAAATAATGGTTCCTATACGCTAACCGATGGAGATAGAATTCAGTTTGATTATATGGCTATAGTTATTGAAGTACCACCTTCGTAAGTAGGTTTTTTTATTAGTTTGGCATAGATATATTTAGGCAATAAATTGCGTAGTTCATTAATTTTAGTATCCTAAATGTTTCTAATCACTTTGTAAATCCATTTCTGCAGATTGACTTCATTTTTATTGCAGTTTAAAAAAAAGGAATAAAACATTGCCATAGGTAGTTTTTTATAAAATGTGTAAAATATTTATGAATATGCTAAAAAAATGGTGATAGAATTTAGTTTAATTATATATAAAAAGTGTTAAAAGATGAAAATAATTCAATTATTCTTTATTAGCGTACTTATTGTCCTAGAAACTTCGGGGCAAGGAATAACCAAAAATGGACAAATTACGAGTACAAGTACTAATTTTGTGGATACAAACGGCAAAATTGTAAGTGCTCCCAAATTACAAAAAAACGGACAAGTTTTTGTTAAAATAGGGGACTCTTATAAAGGTGGTATAGTAGCTTATATTTTACAAACTGGAGATCCTGGTTATGATGCAAGTGTGCAACATGGATTAATCGCAGCTCCTAGCGATCAAAGTTCAAGTATAATATGGGGAAGTTCTACAGCAACAAGAGCTAATGGTTCAGCAATCGGAACTGGGAATTCAAATACAAATACCATTGTCAGCGTTTTAGGAACTGGAACGTATGCGGCTAGATTATGTTACGATTTAGTATTAAATGGTTACAGTGATTGGTTTTTACCAAGTGAAAATGAACTGTATAAATTATATCTTAATCAATCTATAATAGGTGGATTTTCTACAGGATTTTATTGGTCAAGCACTGAATATATTAACGATACTGGAATGGCTTTATACATTCCATTCAACACAGGAAGTGGAAATAATTATTATAAATCGGGTTTAAATAATTATGTGCGTGCCATTCGTGCTTTTTAACAACTTTACTTTCATAAAAATCCCGAGAAATCGGGATTTTTTTATGCTTAGTATTAAAAAATGTTTTTATTTCTAAAACAATCCGTTTATCTCCGCATCAATTCGGTTAATGATATTTCCTAAATCTTCCGGATTTTCTACAAAATCTATATGATCTACATTGATGATTAATAATTTTCCTTTGGTGTATTGAGAAATCCAAGCTTCGTAGCGTTCGTTTAATCGGCTTAAATAATCAATGCTGATAGAATTTTCATAATCTCTGCCGCGTTTGTGAATTTGACCTACTAAAGTTGGAACTGAAGCTCTTAAATAAATCAATAAATCTGGTGGGGTAACCAAGCGTTCCATCAACTCAAAAAGCGAAGCATAATTTTTAAAATCACGATTTGCCATCAATCCCATGGCGTGTAAATTAGGGGCAAAAATATTGGCATCTTCATAAATGGTTCTATCTTGAATGATGTTTCTACCACTATCACGTATCTCCAAAATTTGACGAAATCGACTATTTAAGAAATAAACCTGTAAATTAAAAGACCAACGCTCCATTTCATTGTAAAAATCATCCAAATAAGGATTGCCTTCTACCGATTCAAAATGAGGTTCCCATTTGTAATGCTTTGCCAATGCTTGTGTTAGAGTTGTTTTTCCGGCGCCTATATTTCCTGCAATTGCTACGTGCATATCTTTTAGTTAGTTTATTTTTAAGCGCTAAATTTAATCAAATTTTATAATTATCAAGCTAAAAAATGCAATTCTAAACAATTAAATTTAGAATCATTTTTAAGCATACAGATATTGAGTAGTAAAAGCGTCAAATTAAATAATATTTCATTAAAAAATTGACATTAAACTTTTTCTTTTTTATAGAGTCCAACTAATTTAAGCATATTTTATTAGCATTATATTTAGTTTTACGTTTAACAAAAGATTAACTACATCACTTAAAATTGCACCTACAAATAATTGTAAGTTTGATAAATTAAAATGAAAAACAATGAAACACCTACAAACACTCTTATTTTTTTTGCTTTTTGTTATTGCCATAAAAGCACAAGATTTTCAAGGAAAAGCGATTTATCAATCTAAATTTAGGATAGATATGCGCGTAGACAGCACGCAAGTTTCTTCTACACAACAACAACAAATTCAGGAAATGTTGCGCAAACAATTGGAAAAAAACTTTGAATTATTTTTTGATAAAAACACCTCAATATATAGAGAAGAAGCCAAATTAGAGCAAGAAGCTGGCGGATTTGGTGGTATGATGATGATGATTGGTGGCGCCTTAAACGGTAAACATTTTAAAGATTTAAAATCAAAATCTTTCTCGAAAGAATCAGAATTGATGGGTAAAAATTTCCTGATTAAAGATTCATTAACCGTGTATAATTGGAAATTGGTCAACGAATCTAAAATGATTGGCAGTAATTTGTGTTTTAAAGCAGTTGCCACCATAAAAAATACGACAATGTCTCTTAACTTTGGAAGAGGTGGCGGAAGAAATAATCCAACGCAAACAGGAAACAATCCGCAACCAGTGCAACAAGATATGATTGTAGAGGCATGGTATTCGCCAGAAATTCCGGTAAACAATGGTCCTGGTGATTATTGGGGATTACCAGGATTAATTATGGAAGTAAATGCTGATAGAATGACGCTTCAATTGGTAAAATTAGATTTAAACCCGAAAGATCGCATCCAAATAAAAGATTTGGATAAAGGTAAAGTGGTAACTCAAAAAGAATACGACGAAATTGTGAAAACCAAAACAGAAGAAATGCGTCAAAATTTTCAGGGTGGCCAACGTGGTAATACCCATGGAATTCAAATTAGAATGAATTAAAAAAAGTATTAATTGTACATGAAAAAGGAAATTTTATTGAAATTATTGGCCGTATTTGCACCTGTAATTTTATTTGCGCAATCCATCAAAATTGAAGGCACTATTAAAGATTCTCAAGGTAATCCGTTAGAAATGGCGAATGTTATTGCGCTTAAAAGCAACAATACTATTGAATCGTATTCCATCACAGACGCTAAAGGAAATTATCGTTTAACAGTCGAACCCAATCAAACCTATACTTTACGCGTTAGTTTTTTAGGATTTGCACCCCATCAAGAAACAGTTGTTGTTGCCGCTAATTCTGCTAATTTAACAAAACCAATTGTGCTTAATGCGATGGATAATAAACTCAGAGAAGTTGAGGTTACCTATAAAATTCCCATTACTATTAAAGGCGATACACTTACTTATGACAAAGATGCTTTTGCCAGTGGAAATGAGAAAAAATTGGGTGATGTATTAAAAAAATTACCTGGAGTTGAAATTAATTCTGATGGTGAAGTTGAGGTGGAAGGTAAGAAAGTGCAAAAAGTGATGGTAAACGGCAAAGATTTTTTTGATGGTGATACCAAAATGGCTACTAAAAATATCCCTGCAAGTGCCATTGATAAAATAGAATTTTTAAGAAATTACAATGAAGTTTCCCCCATGCGCGGCGTAGGTGATGATTCTGACAATGTAGCCATGAACATCCGATTAAAAAAAGGAAAAGAAAATTTCTGGTTTGGTGAGTTAAGTGCCGGAGCTGGATTGGAAGATCGTTATTTAGTGCATCCAAAATTGTTTTATTACAGCCCTAAAAAAAGTGTCAATTTATTGTTTGATGCCAATAATATTGGAGCCGTTCCTTTTACCATGCAAGATTATTTTAGGTTTACAGGCGGATTTAGAGGAGTCAATCGCGGTGGTGGCACAAGTTTGCAAATATCTTCAAACGAACTTGGTTTTTCTATGACACGTGATAATAGAGCGCTAGAAGTAGATACCAAATTTGGCGCTTTTAACTTTAGTTATAATCCGATTAAAACTTGGACTCTGAGTGGTTTTTCAATTTTAAATGATACCAAAACTGATTTATTGACTAAAAGTCAAAAAACTTTTATACAATCCAATCAAATAGAGGAAACAACTTCCGGCGCTTTACAAAGAAATCAGTTAGGAATGTTGAAACTAAGCTCATCTTATAAACCCAATTTAAGGACTCATTTTGATTATGATATCTTAATCAAGAAATCAAAACAAACCGAGGATAATTCCATATCATCCTTAGTTGCAAACATCAATAATAATATTGCAATTGGAAAGGTAAATGATCCTTTTTCTGTCAATCAAAATATTAATTTTTATAAAACAATTGATGCTAAAAATTTGTATTCAGCAGAAATTCAACATCTTTGGCAAGAAGAACAGCCGTTTTATAATACTTTAACTGCCTTTAGACCATTTCCATCAATTTTGCCAGTGCAAGCACAAAGTTTGTATGATTTAACTCAGAATCGAACTATTAAAACCAATAAATTAGACGCAAAAGCTGATTATTTTTATCTCTTAAACAATACGAGCAATATCAATATAACAGTCGCCGCAACGGTAAGTCATCAAAATTTCGATTCTTCTATTTTTCAGATTTTAGACAACAATACTCAAAGTCAGTTAAACAATACCAATCTTAAAAATGATGTCACTTATAATTTTACTGATTTATACGTTGGATTGCGTTATAAAATGGTAACTGGTATTTTAACGGTAAGTCCGGGTTTAACTTTGCATCAATATTTAATGAAAGACACGCAATTGGGCAATACCATAGAAACGGATGATGTAAAATTATTACCTGATTTTTATGCAAAACTGCAGTTAAAAAAGACAGAAACCTTGCGTTTAACCTATAATATGTCGTTAGAATTTACTGATATTTTGAAGCGTTCAGAGGGCTTTATTTTAAATAATTACAATTCGATGAGTAAAGGAAATAGAGCGCTAGAAAATGCATTATTCCACCGAATATCATTGCAATATTTCAATTTCAATATGTTTTCATTTATGAATATTCAAGGATTTGCAAACTATTCAAAAAAGGTAGATGGGGTAAAAAATAGTATTAGTTTGGTCGGAATCAACCAAGTTTCCAGTCCGATTAATTCTAATTTAGCCGATGAAACTATTTCAGGAAATTTACGTTTTAGCAAGCGCTACGGAAAAATAGAAACCCGTTTGCGCGCCAATGCAACCCACAGTAATTTCTTTAATTTTGTGAATAATGTATGGAGTGAATCTACTTCATTTACGCAGAATTATCAGGCAAGTTTGGTGAGTTCTTTCAAAAATGCGCCCAATTTTGAAGTTGGTTACAATCGGATTTTTAATGACTATGATAGCGGAAATAGAGATACGCAATATATTACAGACAGACCTTTTGCGAATGTAGAAATAGGGTTTTTAAAACGCTTTATTTTTACCGCAGATTACAGTTATTACAACTATCGCGATGCCGATAAAACCATCAAAAACAATTATTCACTGTTAGATGCTAAAATATATTATCAGAAAAAAGATAGCAAATTGGAATATAGTGTAGCAGCAACAAATCTTTTAAACAATCATTCCATCAATGATGATTCTTTTTCAGAATTTGTAACGAGTACATCGCAATTTATGGTGCAGCCGAGGTATTTTATGTTCAATGTGAAGTATAATTTGTAATTGAAAGATTGAAAGTTAAAAGTGAAAAGTTAAAAGTGAAAAAATAAATGATTAAACACCTTCACATCTTTACATCTTTACATCTTTACAACAAAGCAAGTATCAAGTATCAAGTATCTGGTTGTCGATGTGTCGATGCCTAAATAACGTTGACCGAATTTGACAATATTTTATTGTTTTTTAAAAACTTCCTCTGCTATTTGACAGATGTTGTCAGATTGACTCATGGTGTAATAATGCAGCACAGGAACACCAAATTCGCGCAACTCTTTTGATTGTTGAATACACCAATCAATTCCTACTTTTTTAACTTCGGATGCATCCTTACATGCCTCCACTTTTAAAGAGAGTGATTCGGGAATATCAATATTAAAAATTTGCGAAAGGGTTGTCAGTTGTTTCTTAGTAGCGATGGGTTTTAAACCGGGAATAATAGGAACATTGATTCCTGCTTCTCGGCATCTCTTAACAAAATTTATGAATTTCTGATTGTCAAAAAACATTTGTGTGATGATGTATTCAGCGCCGGCATCAATCTTTTTTTTCAAGTACTTGATATCAGATTGCATATTGGGTGATTCTACATGTTTTTCGGGATATCCTGCAACTCCAATAGAAAACTCAGTCTTTGAAGTTTCTAAAATATCATTTTCATGGTATTTACCGCTGTTCATTCCGATAATCTGTTGAACCAATTCTTCGGCATAAGAATGACCCTCTGGTTCTGGTTTAAAATGACGCTCGCCCGGTAAATTATCACCTCTAATTGCAAAAAGATTATTGATGCCCAGAAAGTGAAAATCAATCAGCCCGTTTTCCGTTTCCTCAGCACTAAATCCGCCGCAGATAATATGTGGCACGACTTCTACTTTGTATTTATTTTTGATAGCCGCTGAAATTCCCACCGTTCCAGGGCGTTTTTTAACCACTTTTTTCTTTAACAAGCCACCCTCCATTTTTTGATATACCACTTCTTCGCGGTGATAGGTTACATCGATAAAAGCAGGTTTAAATTTCATTAACGGATCAATAGTTTGGTAGATAGAATTGATGCTATCTCCTTTTTTGGGCGGTAGAATTTCAAAACTAAATAAGGTTTCTGTTGCGTTTTGTATGATCTCTGTAATTTTCATAATCTTGATATACTTGTATTTAAGACTCGTAATTTAAGTTTGGTGCCAGCCATTTTTCTGCTGTGGTAATAGACATACCTTTTCTTTTAGCATAATCACTCACCTGATCTTTAGCGATTTTTCCTACATTAAAATAATGTGATTGTGGATGCGAAAAATAAAAGCCACATACAGAAGCGGCAGGATACATCGAATAATTTTCGGTTAAGGTCACCCCGATATTGGCTTCCACATCCAGTACTTTAAAGAGGATTTCTTTTTCGGAATGTTCGGGGCATGCGGGATATCCCGGTGCGGGTCTGATTCCCTGAAAATCTTCTTTGATCAATTTTTCAAAATCGATTTTAGCATCACTTTCATATCCCCAATACTCTTTTCGAACTTGGGCATGCATCATTTCGGCGAGTGCTTCTGCTAATCTATCAGCCAAAAGTTTTATCATAATACTGCTGTAATCATCATGTGCGGCTTCAAATTGCTGTACCCATTTTTCAATTCCAAATCCGGCAGAAACCACAAACATTCCTAAGGTATCGTCATGATTTGGAGAGACAAAATCGGCTAAACATCCATTGGGTGTTCCGTCACTTTTTTGTTTCTGATTTCTCAAAAAATGAAAAGTAGCTAAATTTTGAGATGGATCTTCGGGATTGTAAACAACAATATCTTCTTTCTCAGATTTAGCGGGGAATAAACCAATTACAGCTCTAGCTCCTATCCAATTTTCATGGATGATGGTGTCGAGCATTTGATTGGCATCATCATATAATTTCTTAGCTTCCACACCTTTTTCAGGATGCTCAAATATCGCTGGATATTTACCAGCGATTTTCCAGGCGTGAAAAAAGAAGGTCCAATCAATAAAGGGTTTAATTTCTGATAAAGAAACATCCTTAAATACTTTAATACCTGTAAATTTTGGTTGGGGTACTTGATATTCCTTCCAGTTAATCGCTAATTTATTTTGTTGTGCAAGCTGAAAATTCAACACCTCTTTACCCAATTGATTTGCCTGATATTTTTCTAATAATGATTGATACTTCTTTTTTATTTCGTTTACTAATGGTGTTTTATTCTTCTCTGACAATAAGGTTGAAACGATTCCTACAGCTTTAGAGGCATCGCGAATATGAATAACTGGCGATTGATAAAAGGGTGCGATTTTTATAGCAGTATGCAATTCAGATGTCGTGGCTCCACCAATTAGTAATGGTATTTTTAGTTCATGTCGTTCCATTTCAGAAGCTACATGTGCCATTTCTTCTAAAGAAGGAGTTATGAGACCACTCAATCCGATGATATCTACTTTTTGCTCAATGGCTGTTTCTATAATTTTTTCAGCAGAAACCATCACTCCTAAATCAATCACTTCATAGTTATTACACCCTAAAACAACGCCGACAATATTTTTACCAATATCATGAACATCACCTTTTACGGTTGCTAGCAATATCTTGCTGGCATTTGAATGATCACCG
>CAMTWE010000156.1:0-7756 GCA_947085395.1 uncultured Bacteroidota bacterium
ACTAAAATACAACCATTGGCTACTAATTTTTTAGCATCCTCGCCATTTAATTCATTTTGAGTTGCGCAAGGCAAAGCGATATCTACTTTTTGATCCCATGGTTTTTTACCAGCAAAGAAAGTTGAACCAGGAAACTCATCTGCATAAGGCGAAACGATATCATTGTTGGTCGCTCTTAATTCTAACATATAAGCAATTTTTTCTTCGTTCATTCCGTTTGGATCATAAATATAGCCATCAGGACCAGAAATGGTAACCACTTTTGCACCTAATTCATTTGCTTTTAAAGCAGCGCCCCAAGCAACATTTCCAAAACCTGAAATAGCTACCGTTTTACCTTTTAAAGTATCTCCTTTAACAGCCAACATTTCTTGTGCAAAATATACGTTACCAAAACCAGTTGCTTCAGGTCTAATTAAGGAACCACCCCAGTTTAAACCTTTACCAGTTAAAACGCCGGTGTGCTCTTTGGCTAATTTTTTGTACATACCGTACATGTAACCAATTTCTCTTCCACCTACGCCAATATCTCCAGCAGGAACATCAGTTTCTGGACCAATAAATGACCACAATTCTAACATAAATGCTTGACAAAAACGCATGATTTCTTTGTCTGATTTTCCTTTTGGATCAAAATCAGAACCTCCTTTTCCACCACCCATAGGAAGTGTAGTTAAAGCATTTTTAAACATTTGCTCAAATCCTAAGAATTTAAGAATTGATAAGTTTACTGATGGGTGAAAACGTAAGCCACCTTTGTAAGGTCCAATAGCGCCATTATATTGCACTCTATAACCTAAATTTACATGCGTATTTCCTTGATCATCTACCCAGGTAACTTTAAAAGTAAAAATACGATCTGGCTCTACAATTCTTTCAATAATTTTAGCAGCTTCGTATTGTGGATTTTCATTGTAAATACTTTCAACCGATTCTAGTACTTCTCGAACTGCTTGTAAGTATTCTTTCTCTCCTGGGTGCTTTGCCTCAAGATTGTTTAATATTTCTTTAACATTCATAATGATATAGTATTAAATGTTTATAATGTGTGTAAAACTTTATTAATGTGTATAATTTAGGTACAAATTTAGTAAATATATTTTCAAATTTATGTAATAAATATGCGGTAAATTAGTTAAAGTTTAAAATTAATATACTATCAATTGTGAAATTTACCGATACAATAATATACAACTATTTTCTTTGATTTATTTACAACTATTTGTTTTAACCGATGTCTTATTAATTAAATAATAAATTTATCAATATAGATTTGATAATTGCTTTACATAAATCCATCTGGTGGCAAATAATCCATTTCATTATCTGTATATTTATGCAGCACAAACCCTTCTTTAAAAATGGCAGCTCTATTGGTTTTACCTTCAATTACAATGGTTAAGGGCTCTTTAAATCTGATATGTCTTAAATATTTATCTTCATAAATAGCTTCCTGATTGTTTAAATAATCAATGTCATAAAAACCCTCATTTATAAATGGATTGATGGTTAAATAACCCACTTTAAAAGAGGTTAAATTTTGGAAAAAATGGGTACCCTGACTTGGGTCTATTCTAAACTCATTTAAACCAGATTCTATAATTACTTTTGCTGATGAAATTTGCGCCCATTTAACCGGAATTCCTAACCATCTATCGCTAGAACCCCATCTTCCTGGTCCTACTAAAATATATTGTTTACCTTCTTCTTCAAATTTTTTATTCGCTTTTTCAACGGCAATTGCAATTTCAAGTGTATCTGCAGAATTAAATGTTTCTGGCTTCACATACACAAAGTCGGTAATGTGTTCAAATTTTCCATTTCCAAGTGCAGATTCTGAATAAATAATAGTTTCATTTTGATTAAAATCTTCTGGTAAATAATTAGACGCATCATTGGTTTCAACAATGGGTCTGATTTGTAAAAAATTAAAGGTTCTGGGCTCTCCGGGTGGCACATCTAATTTTACCGCAAACTCAATTTCAACCGGATTTTGCATTTCACGTTGAGAAATCCGCAATAAATCTTTTAAAATTTCTGCCAACGGAAAAGTATTGTATTTTAGAATATGATCAAAAGTTATCACCCTAAAACCATCATGTAAAATGCCAGGTTTTATCACATTATTTTGAATATCGTAGGTTGATGCCACAAATTTTAAGGATTCATGATTTTTGGCTTCTCTAATACTAATTTTTCTTTTATTAACGGCTTCACTAATAGAATCATGGTATTTATTAGGATCCATCTCTAATCCGTAGAAATATTTTTGGGTATCTCTTTGCGTTGAACCGGGCGAAGAAAGTTGCAAAACTTTAGTAGGATGGTAAGGTGAAAACTGTAATGTTTGTCCGCCAGCAACCACAATTTCTCCCAAACCAAGCGCAATATTGGCAATTCCTTCGTGTGGTTTTTCAATTCCTATCGGATAAAAATTGATGGAACGAGCCACGCCCGAAATGTTTGGATAATAAACATCTTCATATTGTTTGCCAACTACTTCTTGTAAAATAACTGCCATTTTATCTTCTTCAATAGAATGAGAAATAGCTTTGATATACGCCTTGCTATTTTTAAAATAAGCCGATGCAATAACAGATTTTATGGCGCTGTTAACCATTTCAAACATTTTTTCTGGTTCTGTATTGGGCACCATATAAGTAGCAAAAACGCCGGCAAATGGCTGAAAATGGGAATCTTCTAAAACACTAGATGAGCGAATTGCAATGGGCATTTTTGTGGTGGCTAAAAAAGCTTTTACATCATCCAAAGCCCAACTGGGTAAAGGTTTTGAAATAAATTTTTCTAAAATTACCTCATCTTCATGGTCTTCTGCCACAAAAGGGAAAAGCTCATGTTTGTCCATAAATTCTTCGAAAACATCGGTACTTAAAACCACTGTTCTAGGGATTGAAATGGTTACATCTTTGTATTTGTTAAAAAGATTGTGGCGTTTTAAAAATGAGTTTATAAAAGCCAAACCACGACCTTTTCCGCCTAAAGCGCCTTCGCCAATTCTGGCAAATCCTAAATATTCATCGTATTTATTTTTATCGAATTTAACAATAACTCCGCGCGATAAAAACAATCGAAATGCCCTAACTGCTTTTATTAAAAACGCTCTAATTTGATCTTCTTCTGTAAACGATTCATATTCTATAGGACTGAATAAATCTGCCAATGGAAACAAAGCTCTTGAGCGCAACCATTTAGAATATTCACTTCTTTTGGCGTGGTAAACAATAGATTCTAAGGTTACAAGGCCCAATGCTTTTTGAAAACTTTTTAAATCTTTGGCTACAGCAACCACTTTTTGTTGCACAGGATCCCAAAATTCAAAATCGCCGAAAGAAAAATATTTGGTAATGTATTTTTTGATGTCTAAACCTAAAGTTTCGGAGTGTTTATACAAAAACATCGCTTTTAATTCTTTTGTTTTGTCTTCGTTTTTCATTTCTGATGACTGAATCAAAACAGGAAAATATCGATTATTTTCTCGCACATATTCTAACAAGCGAAAACCGGCTTCTGGGTCTTTTATGCCTCCTTTAAAATAACTTACATCAGAAATTACCCCCAATAAATTGCTTTCATGTTTTTTAAAAAGTTCTATTCCTTCTTCATAATTGGTGGCTAATAAAATTTTGGGTCTTCCGCGCATCAACAAAGTTCTTCTGTGTTCATTTAATCCTTCAGACATAAAGGAGCGCGTTTGTTTTAATATAATTTTGTAGATAAGTGGTAAATATCTTGAATAAAACCGGAGAGAATCCTCAACCAATAAAATGGCTTTTACACCAATTTCTTTAATGTCTCTTTCGGCATTCATTTTATCTTCAACCAATTTAATGATGGCAAAGAAAATATCAACATTCCCATTCCAATGAAATAAATAATCAATAGTACTGGTATCTTCTTTTTCTAAACGCTTACTGAGCTCTGATGAATAATGACTTAAAGCCGCAATTGGAACATTCGGAAATTTCTGTCTAATTAATTTTGAAGTTTCAAAAGAAGTTACATTTCCGGCATCTAACCATACAATTACCAAATCAATTTTTTCTGATGCCAGCATTTGTAGCGCCTTTTTAGGCGTATTGGCATGCATAAAACTGGGCGGATGCAATAAATTTAAAGCCATATATTCATTAAATATCTGCTCATCAATTCTTCCATCTTCTTCCAACATATAAAAGTCATAGTTAGAACAGACTATTAATACGTTGTAAATTCTATTTTGCATCAATTGTTTAAACTCAAACTCTTGAAATTCGTAGGTTCTTAAATCGGGTAGCGGATTTTTTAACATGGGTAATATTTTTTTCTGGTGTAATACTTTATAAAAATACTATAATTTCTTTAAGCTATTATTGTTATCAATTTATATTTTCTATAGCGTTATCAATCTGTTTTACTTTAAAAAATGACTTAGATGATGCTTAAATCAAAACTATTCATCAAAAAAATAAATAGAAACGTATCTTTTCATAAATTTGCCTACTAATTTAGGATTAAAAATGTTAGATAAAGTTAAAGAACTGATAGCAGAAGTAGCGGTATTTCAAACTTCAAATGTAGCAGAAATTGAAGCGTTTAGAATAAAATTCTTGGGAAAAAAAGGAATTGTAACAGATTTATTTGCCGAGTTTAAAAATGTAGCTGAAAGTGAACGCAAAGAATTTGGACATTTTATCAATACACTTAAAAATGATGCTCAGGAAAAAGTAAATCTTTTAAAAGAAACTATTGAAAATACTAAAACTTTTGAAAGCAAATACGGCGATTTAACGCGTCCGGCTGAACCAATAATATTGGGCAACAGACATCCTATTTCTTTGGTGAAAAATCAGATTGTTGAAATTTTTTCACGCATCGGTTTTACAGTTTCCGAAGGTCCGGAAATGGAAGATGATTGGCATAATTTTACTGGATTAAATTTACCAGAATTTCATCCGGCACGCGATATGCAAGACACTTTTTTCTTGCAAAAAAATCCGGATATGTTGTTGCGTACACACACCTCATCGGTACAAATGCGCTATATGGAAAGTCACCAACCGCCTATTAGAACGGTTTCTCCGGGTAGGGTTTTTAGAAATGAAGATATTTCTGCGCGCTCGCATTGTATTTTTCATCAGGTAGAAGGTTTGTATATTGATACCGATGTTTCTTTTGCAGATTTAAAACAAACGCTGCTTTATTTTACCAAAGAAATGTTTGGAAAATCTAAAATTAGATTGCGTCCATCCTATTTTCCGTTTACAGAACCCAGTGCCGAAGTTGATATTTATTGGGGATTGGAAACCGAAGTTGATTATAAAATTACCAAAGGAACGGGCTGGTTAGAAATTATGGGCTGCGGTATGGTAGATCCAAATGTGTTGAAAAATGTCAATATTGACCCTACAAAATACAGCGGTTATGCCTTTGGAATGGGCATTGAGCGCATTGCAATGTTACTTTACCAAATACCAGATATTAGAATGTTTTATGAAAATGATGTGCGATTTTTAGAACAATTTAAATCGGTTAGGTAGGTTTTAAAGTGATGAAAAAAGATAATACCAAAAATAGCGCTGTAATAACCCAATAAATAAGCATTAACAGTTATTGCTTCGGTATAATTTGATAAAAGACAAAAAGATTAAAGACATAAAATATTATTTTACTAAAATTTGTCAAGTTGATTATAACATCTTAACTTTCAACTTTACAACTTTACAACTTTACAACATTACAACATTACAACATTACAACTTTACAACTTTACAATATTTTACCTAAATAAAAATCTGATTATTACAAATCAAATCCGATATCACTGCGGTAATACATTTGATCAAATTGTATTTTTGAGATGTTTTGGTAAGATGTTTTAAGCGCTTCATTCATATCTTTTCCGTAAGAAGTTATGGCTAAAACGCGTCCGCCATTTGACACTATTTTTTCATTTTTTATTTTAGTTCCTGCATGAAAAACCAATGAATTTGTAACATTTTCTAGTCCAATTATTTCTTTTTCATTTTGATAGGTTTCTGGATATCCGCCAGAAACTAACATCACGGTTGTAGCTGCGCGATGGTCAATTTCAATAGTAATTTGATCTAATTTTTGTTGGGATGTTGCAATAAGTAATTCTAAAAAATCTGATTTAATTCTCGGAATTACGACTTCTGTTTCTGGGTCACCCATTCGTACATTGTATTCAATTACAAACGGATTTTCGTTTACTTTAATCAATCCGATAAAAATAAATCCGACAAAAGGTATATTATCTTGTTTCAAACCTTCAATAGTGGGTTTTATAACGCGTTCTTCTATTTTTTGAAGGAATGTATCGTCTGCAAAAGAAACCGGCGATACAGCGCCCATTCCGCCAGTATTAAGGCCGGTATCACCCACGCCAATTCTTTTATAATCTTTGGCATTGGGTAGATTTATATAATTTTTTCCATCGGTTAATACAAAGCAACTCATTTCAATGCCATTTAAAAATTCTTCAATCACCACTTTTTTACTGGCGTTTCCAAATTTTTCATCTTTTAACATGGCAGTTAATTCTGCTTTTGCAGCATCTAAATCATCTAAAATAACAACGCCTTTACCAGCAGCCAATCCATCTGCTTTAAGAACATAAGGCGGATTAAGGGTTTCTAAAAAATTAAAACCTTCTTGCAAATTATTAACTGTAAAACTTTGATAAGCGGCGGTTGGAATTTGGTGTTTAACCATAAATTCTTTAGCAAATTCTTTGCTTCCTTCTAATTGGGCGGCGAATTGTTGCGGACCAATAACGGCTATGTGTTTTATTTCATTATCGGCTAAAAAGTAATCGTGAATACCAGCTACTAATGGTATTTCTGGACCAACCAACACTAAATTAATTTGATGAAATAAAACTGCTTTTTTTATTGCATCAAAATTAAGAACATCCAATTCTAAATTTGTAGCAATTGTTGCTGTACCAGCATTTCCAGGCGCTACAAATAAATTACCAATTTTTTTACTTTGCGCTAATTTCCATGCAAAAGCATGCTCTCTTCCTCCAGATCCTATGATTAATACGTTCATTGTTTTTTAGTTGAATGTTAAAAGATAAAAGACAAAAGGAAATTAGCGAAAAGGGAAAAGGGAAAAAATTCCCGAATTTATGTTGATAATTTTTTTAATAAATTTTAATTCTTTCACTATTTTCTAATATCTTAAATATTTTTAATTTTTAATTTTTAATTTTTAATTTTTAATTTTTAATTTTTTAATTTTTAATTTTTTAATTTTTAACTTTTAACTTTTAACTTTTAACTTTTAACTTTTAACTTTTAACTTTTAATTATCACTTCCCTTTGCCACTTAAAACTACCAAAACGGTTGCAAAAATTACCTTGATATCTGTCCAAAAATTTAAATTATTGAGGTATTTAAGGTCATAGCGCGCTCTTTTCAACATTTCTTTCAGGGAATCTGCATATCCAAATCTAATCTGACCTAAAGAAGTAATACCGGGTTTTAATGCTAACAATCCTTGATATTTTGGTAAATAATGGATAATTTTTGTCAGAAATTCTTGTCGTTCCGGACGCGGACCTACCAAGCTCATTTCACCTTTTAAAACATTAAAAAATTGTGGAAACTCATCAATTCTATACTTTCTCATAATCAACCCAACTTTGGTAATTCTATCTTTTTCTTCGTTAGAAAGTAGCGGATCATTGGTTGGTGGTTTTCCTTTCATACTCCTAAATTTGATAATTTTAAA
>CAMTWE010000157.1:0-3660 GCA_947085395.1 uncultured Bacteroidota bacterium
CAAACCCCAAAAACAAATTATATTAAATACACCAACCAATTAGATACTGAAAAAGCATCACATTATATTTTGAATTATCAATATAACTATAACCGAAGAACTTTTAGAGCAGAAGCGTATTACAAAGATTATCGCGATTTAGTGAAATTTGATACCGAAATGGCGCAGTTTAATTCGGTTTATTCTAATGAAGGAAAGGGTTTTGCCAAAGGAATTGATTTGTTTTGGAGGGATAATAAATCAATCAAATACACCGAATATTGGGTTTCCTATTCTTATATTGATACTGAACGTAATTTTTTGAACTTTCCCAATCGGGTTACACCAAGTTTTGTAGCAGATCATACGCTGTCTTTAGTTACTAAACATTGGATTGAAAAGTGGAAATCGCAAATTGGATTTTCGTATGTGGTAAATTCTGGAAGACCATACCACAATCCTAATGAAAACTCATTTATGAACGGAAAAACTAAGGCTTACCAAAACCTCAGCTTTAATTGGGCTTACTTAATATCTCAACAAAAAATCTTGTATTTCTCAGCGTCTAATATTATGGGAACCGACAATGTGTTTGGATATCAATATGCAAATTCACCCGATTTGAATGGGCAATTTCAACGCAGAGCTATTGGGCAACCGGCTGACCGTTTTTTCTTTATCGGTTTCTTTTGGACTATCAGTTCTGATAAAAAAACAAATCAATTAGAGAATTTATAATTTCGGTAATACAATTCATCTTCAAAAATCAACAACTCAGTTAAACTCTTTTTTAAAACTACATTTTTAAACAGAAATTTGTTTCATCAAAAAAAATCAAAAACAATAAACAATTAGAATTATGACAAAATTTATCGTTACCATCGCTTTATTTGTAACTACAATCGTAAGTTCACAAACACCCTACGAACAAGGAATGGGGAAAGCATTTTCTCTTTGGAGTGAAGGAAAAAACACAGAAGCATCAGCCATGTTTGAAAGGATTGCATCGGCAGAAAAAGAAAATTGGCTCCCCAATTATTATGTTGCTTTGGTGAATACCACAAGTGCTTTTGGAACCAAAGACAAGAATCAGATGAATGCTTTACTAACAAAAGCGCAATCATTTTTGGATATTGAATTGGCAAAATCTCCGAACAATGCTGAATTATTAGTGATGCAAGCCATGATACATACGGCCTGGATTACTGCTGATCCGATGACTAATGGCATGAAACTTTCCGGAAAAGTAATGGAATTGTACGGAAAAGCGGAGCAAATTGACCCTAACAATCCGAGAGTTGTTTTTGGTAAAGCCGAATTTGAAATGGGTTCTGCCCAATTTTTCGGAACAGATACAAAACCAATCTGTACTCAAATTGTAAAATCAATCGAACTTTTTGCTAATTTTAAACCTGAGAGTGTTTTTCATCCTAAATGGGGATTGGAAAGAGCACAAGAAACATTAAAAATGTGTGAAAAATAAATTTATTATCCCCAAGATTTATAAAACGGTTAAGGATTGTTAAAGTGAAAAAATAAAATGAACAAATTACTAAACGAATTTCCAAGAGCCCTTATCATTTCAATTTCAATATTTTTAGTACTGTTATTGATACGGTTGATAACTGGAAATAATATCAATTTTGATGCTGATCTATTAATAGATTTTGGTTATACCATGTTGTATGGTTTATCCTTGTATTTTGCAAATGCAAGTATATTTATTTATTTGGATAAGCTATTTGTTATCAACAGGTTTACACCTAAACGGATACTTATTGGTTTTTTATCTTCGTTTTTTGTCTCCATTTTCGTGATTTTTTTACTGCGGTTTTTTGAAGATGTCATTGTAGAAGGAAATTCATTGATGGCATTCTTAAATAAAGAAAATATGTCTGACTATTTAGTTGCCATTATCATCACTTTATTTGTAACCTTATCCTTTCATGCTTTCTATTTTTATAAAGCTTTTCAGGATAATAAGGTAAAAGAGCAAAAAATTATTGCCAGTACGGCTTCTGCCCAATTTGAAAGTTTGAAAAGTCAGATTGATCCGCATTTTTTGTTCAACAGTTTAAATGTGTTGAGTTCACTCATCGAAGAACATCCTGAAAATGCGCAAAAATTTACCACTTCTTTATCAAAAATTTATCGGTACGTTTTAGAACAAAAAGACAAAGAATTAGTTACAGTTACCGAAGAATTGGCATTTGCCGAAACTTATATGAACTTATTAAAAATGCGATTTGAAAATAGCATCACTTTTGAAATTGAGATTGCTTCGTCCCTCGCAATGACAGCGTTCAAAGTTGTTCCATTATCACTTCAATTATTGTTAGAAAACTGTATCAAACACAATGTTGTAAGTGAGCAGCATCCTTTACACATCAAAATTTACTTGCAAGACAATTATTTGGTAGTCGAAAATAATCTTCAGAAAAAAGAAGTTTTACAAAGTAGAAAAGGTGTTGGATTGCAAAATATTGTAGATCGCTATGCCATTTTAACCAATAGAAATGTTTTAATTGAAGAAACTACCGCACATTTTAAAATAAAAATACCCATTTTAACCAAACAAATTTCAAACATGGAAAATACAACAATTTACAACGAAAACATGGCTTATGTAAGAGCTAAAGAAAGAGTTGATCAATTAAAAGGATTTTACAGTAATTTAGTTTCTTACTGTTGTGTAATTCCTTTTTTAATTTTCATCAATCTAAAAACAAATACCCATTTTCAGTGGTTTTGGTTCCCTATGTTTGGCTGGGGAATTGGACTAGCTTTTCACGCATTTGAAACCTTTGGCTATGGAAAATCTTGGGAAGAAAAAAAGATTCAGGAAATAATGAATAAAGAAAATAATACCCATAATAAATGGAGCTAAAGATGGAAACAAATCAAGAATTCGAAAAATACCAACGAGCACTTGCGCAAGTGAAAGAAATAAAGGGATTTTACAGTCACTTATTAAGCTACATTTTAGTAAATTCATGTTTGATATTTATAAATTTAATGTACTCACCTGTATATTTATGGTTTTTTTATCCACTTTTAGGATGGGGTTTAGGGCTATTTTTTCACGCCATGAAAGTATTTAATTTTATGCCATTCCTCAATAAAGAGTGGGAAGAAAAGAAAATACAAGCGTTTATTGAACAAGAAAAAAATAACAACAAATACAATGAAAGCAACTAACAGCTTAGAAGAAATTCGTTTTCAAAATGCATTGAAACGTGTTAAGAAAATTAAAGGATTTTACACCCATGCCATTGTATATGTGGTAATTAACATCATGATTGTAATTGTAAACATCCAAAATATTGATAAAGGAGAAAGCTATTTTGAGTTTCATAATTTTGCAACCGCATTTTTTTGGGGAATCGGATTATTAGCACACGGATTATCAGTTTTTGGACCTCATCTAATTTTAGGTAAAGATTGGGAAGATCGAAAGATTAAAGAATTGATGGAGCAAGAGAAAAATAGTAAGTGGGAATAATCCCTCCCAAAGGGAGGGCTTTAAATAAAATCAAAAATAAAATTTTTTCAATTAATACAAACTAAATAAAGAAGTCCCTCCTTTGGAGGGATTTAGGTAGGACTATGAATATCATCATCATCGAAGACGAAAAACCTGCAGCACGACTTTTACAACGTAAAGTAGAAAAGTTAGGTTTA
>CAMTWE010000158.1:0-11838 GCA_947085395.1 uncultured Bacteroidota bacterium
TATAAACCCAAAAGGAGGTTTAAAAAGTGAATCCTTTCCGATATAATTAGTGTCCAAATCTTGTGACCATTTTATTAACAATCCCAATGGGAAATCTAGCCAACTGGTATGCGGTACCACAATAATGATGAATTTATTTAAAGGTTTTTTAAAACTTCCTTCAAATTTCCAGCGCCAAATATATTTTAAAATAAATGTTGAAATTAATTGCATAAGGGGGATAATTAAGCAGCAAATTTAGAATAATTTATTAAAAATCAATAAAACGAATCTTTAAAATTAATGTTATTCGTTTTTTTGAACTGCTTTTAAAAGTTTAGAGTTTCTTTGCCAACAATTATTTATTGTTTTATTTATGGAGTTGGCGAATTATCATTTGAGTAAAATTTTGTGTTTCACTTCGGCATGCTCAGCGCATCGCTTTGTGCAACAGCTATAACTCAAAAAACACAAAGAAAAATGACAGAAAAATTGTTGAAGCATTTTTCTTATTCATAGTCTTTGATTGGCTTCAAAGGCAATGTATACATGTGTTAATAAGGTTTTGACCATTAAAAATGTCTATTACACTAAAAATTAGTATTTTTAAAAAATCAAATAAATTATTATGACAGAAATTGCTATTTTTATTTTAATCGCTGGAATTGTAGCTTTTATAGCTGGTTTTTTAATGGCAAAAACTACTTTTAGCAAAGTAAATGATGCTTTAAAAGATGAAAATCAACGTGTTTTAAACGACTTTAACATTTTAAAAACAGAGAAAGATTTTTACTTCGGAGAATTTACCAAGAAAAATACCGAAAATGACTTTCTAATGCAACAAGCCGAAACCAAAAAAGCTGAAATTGAAAAAATTCAAGAGAAATTTACCGCTGAATTTGAAAATTTAGCACAAAAAATATTGGAGGATAAATCGTCTAAATTTACCGAGCAAAATAAAATCAACATTCAAAATCTTTTAAATCCGCTTCAAGAAAAAATTAAAACTTTTGAGCAAAAAGTAGAAAGTTCACACAAAAATAGTATTGATTATCATGCAGAACTTCGCGGACAAATTAACAGTTTAAAAGATTTAAATACGCAAATGAGCAAAGAAACCTTGAATTTAACTAAGGCGTTAAAAGGCGAAAGTAAAACACAAGGCGATTGGGGCGAAACGCAATTAGAATTAATTTTAGAGAAAGCAAATTTAACCAAAGGCATTCATTTTACTACCCAAGGCGGATTAAGAGATGAAATTGGGAAATTAAAAAAACCAGATTTTATCATCAATTTACCAGAAAATAAACATTTAATAATCGATTCTAAAGTTTCTTTAACAGCTTACGAAACTTTTTATAATTCTGATAATGAACTATATAAATCAGAATCATTGAAAAATCATTTGGCAAGCATCAGAAAACATATCAAAGAATTAGGCGAAAAAAGATATACAGATTTATACGGAATTAACACGCCCGATTATGTTTTAATGTTTGTTCCCATTGAGGGCGCTTTGATGTTGGCTTTGAATGAAAACAGCAATTTATATTTGGAGGCACTTGATAAAAATGTGGTATTGGTCTCAACTTCAACACTTTTGGCAACTTTAAGCACGGTTTCTTCTATTTGGAAACAGGAAGACCAAAAAAGAAATGTATTGGAAATTGCCACACGCGCCGGAGCGCTTTATGATAAGTTTGAAGGATTTGTACAAGATTTGTTAAGTGTTGGAAAAAACCTAAACGCATCCAAAGAAAATTATGATGCCGCCATGAATAAATTGGTTGATGGCAATGGAAATTTGATTAGAAGCGTTGAAAGCATTAAGAAATTAGGTGCAAAAGCCAAAAAATCGATTCCACAAAATTTGTTAGACAGGGCAAACGAATCTAGCGAAATTGAAAATGATAAATTTAATTGATATTATTTTAATTTTTCTTTAAATAATTTTCGCAGTTTTTCTAATTTCGGATTGATAACAACCTGACAATAAGGTTGGAATTTATTGTTGAAATAATAATTTTGATGATACTCTTCTGCCTGATAAAAAACACTAGCCGCAGAAATTTTAGTGACAATCGGATTTTTATACACTTTTTCTTTTTCTAAAAGCGCTATCATTTGCTGTGCAATTTCTTTTTGCAAATTTGAATGATAAAAAATTTCTGAACGATATTGTGTACCCACATCGGCACCTTGTCTGTTTAAAGTAGTTGGGTCATGAGTCATGAAAAAGATGTACAACAAATCGTTAAAAGCAACTTCGGCCGGATTATATTCAATCTGAATTGCCTCTGCATGATTGGTTCTACCTGTTGTAATTTCGGCATAAGTCGGATTTTTCAATGTTCCGCCAGTATAACCAGAAGTTACACTCACAACTCCTTTTAATTGTTCAAAAACTGCTTCGGTGCACCAAAAGCATCCTCCAGCAAAAGTGGCTATTTCTGTTTTCATAGTATTATTATTTAGGGCGATGAATTTCTTTTCATCAGTTTTACACGATGAAAAAACAATTAAAAAAATATATATCCATCTAATTTTCATAATTTGGAATTTAGTGAAAAACAATTTTGAATTTTGAATTTTAAATATCTTGCACTATAGCTCGTCGAAGGGTTAATTTTAAATTATCAATACTCAAATCTCAATACTCAATACTAATTTTCAATTATCAATTTTCAATTATCAATTGATTTTTACATTGTTTTAAGCACATCAACCACTACTTTTAACATATCATCGGTAAAGTCTAAATGCGTTACCATGCGCATTTTCCCTTCTCCCATAGCATGCAACAAAATATTTTTAGCATTCAAATATTTCATAAAATCTTCTTTGGTGATGGTGTCTTTTAAATA
This sequence comes from uncultured Bacteroidota bacterium, assembly GCA_947085395.1. GTDB lineage: Bacteria > Bacteroidota > Bacteroidia > Flavobacteriales > Flavobacteriaceae > JAGXRT01. Next base: position 2,844 of record CAMTWE010000158.1, read on the forward strand.
AAAAATGATGATATTGGTTTCAATCGGCTCCACTTCTGCTACAAACTTGCATTGTTCCAAAGCATTTCCGAGGGTTATTGCTCTTTGATGATCTTCTGCCAATCGCTCAATATGATGGTCTAAAGCGTAAATTCCGGCAGCGGCCAAATAACCCACTTGTCGCATAGCGCCACCAAATAATTTTCTGATGCGAAGCGCTTTTTTCATTTGCTCATGCGATCCAATTAAAACAGAACCAATGGGCGCTCCCAATCCTTTTGATAAACAGATGGAAATAGTATCGAATAAAGTTCCGTATTGTTTAGGAGATTCATTTTTAGCAACCAAAGCATTGAACAATCTGGCACCATCGAGGTGTAAAATAAGTTCATTTTCATCGCAAACTTGTCTAATTTTTTTAATTTCATTCAAATCCCAGCAAGCGCCACCGCCTTTATTGGTAGTATTTTCAATTTCTACCAAAGAAGTTATGGGCGTATGAATGTTGTTTTTATCATTAATTTTTGCAATTACCTGTGCTGCGGTAAACATACCACGATTTCCATCAATTAAATTACAAGAAATACCAGAGTTAAATGAAGGACCGCCACCTTCAAAATTAAAAATATGTGCCCATTTATCGCAAATAATTTGTTCGGCTGGTTGGGTGTGTAATTTTAATGCGGCCTGGTTTGCCATGGTTCCGGACGGAAAAAACAATCCAGCTTCTTTGCCAAACATTACAGCCATTTTATCTTGCAATGCTAAAACGGTTGGGTCAGTTTTAAAAACATCATCACCAACTTCAGCATTCATCATTGCATGCAACATTTCTTTGGTTGGTTTAGTAACGGTATCACTAATTAAGTTTATTTCCATAATTTATCAAAATAATAAGTTGAAAGTGTATTTTTGTGCCATGATTACATCAGATCAAATAAAAGACCTACATGAACGCATCGGCAAGTTAAGAACTTACCTTGACATTGACAAAAAACGCGTTGAAATTACCAATGAAGAAGAAAAAACATTGAATCCTACTTTTTGGAATCAGCCAAAAGAAGCAGAAGTTTTTATGAAATTGCTGCGTTCTAAGAAAAAGTGGGTAGCTGATTTTGAGCAAGTTATTCTGCTAAACAACGATTTCAATGTTTTATTCGATTTCTTTAAAGAAGGAGAAGCTACTGAAAATGAAGTGGCTACTTATTTTGATAAAACCCTTAAATTCTTGGAAGAAATTGAATTTAAAAATATGTTATCCGAAGAAGGCGATAATTTAAGTGCTGTTTTACAGATTACTGCCGGAGCAGGCGGAACAGAAAGTTGCGATTGGGCAGATATGCTGTTGCGCATGTATATGATGTGGAGCAATAAACAGGGTTTTAAAGTGAAAGAACTCAACTACCAAGCTGGAGATACCGCCGGAATTAAAACCGTTACTATTGAAATTGAAGGCGAATTTGCTTTTGGATATTTAAAAGGTGAAAATGGCGTACACAGATTGGTAAGAATTTCTCCTTTTGATAGCAATGCCAAACGCCATACTTCATTTGCATCGGTTTATGTGTATCCTTTGGTTGATGATTCTATCGAAATTGAAATCAATCCTTCAGAAATTTCATGGGAAACCATGCGAAGTTCTGGTGCTGGCGGTCAAAATGTTAATAAAGTGGAAACGGCGGTAAGGTTGCGCCACTTCCCTACCGGAATTATCATTGAAAATTCTGAAACGCGCTCTCAGCTCGATAATAAATTAAAGGCGATGCAGTTGTTAAAATCGCAATTATATGAAATTGAATTGCAGAAAAAAGCGGCAAAACGCAAAGAAATTGAAGCTGGTAAAATGAAAATTGAATTTGGTTCGCAAATTAGAAATTACGTGTTACATCCTTATAAATTGATAAAAGATGTGCGCACACAATTTGAAACTTCCAATGTTGATGATTTTTTAAATGGCGAAATTGATGCTTTCTTAAAAGCATATTTAATGCAAGCCGGACAAAAAAATACCGAAAATACAGATGAATTTTAAAATATACCACAATCCGCGATGTGGTAAAAGCAGGGATGGATTAGCCATTTTAGCAGCTTTTACTAATGATTTTGAAATCATTGATTATATAAAGAATCCGCCAACAATTGATGAAATTAATATTCTACTGCATCAATTGGCAATGGAACCGATTGATTTAGTTCGGAAAAAAGAAGCTATTTGGAAAGCATTAACCCAAGGAAGATCTTTAAATAATCAAGAAATAATAGAGGCACTTGCTGCCAACCCTAAGCTAATAGAACGTCCAATCATTATTAAAAAAAACAAAGCCATCATTGGCAGACCATCAGAAAAAATCATGGAATTTCTAAAATCTTAAATTTCTTTAAAAATATTTTGTTATTTTCATATTTTTATTACTTTTACAATAAAAATGCAACTTTTATTCAAGTAAATTTATAATAAATTGTATAAAAACCAATATGCTAGCTATAAGGAAAATTTAATTTTAAGAAAAAATGAAAAAAATCCACCCATTTATTTTCGTTTATTTTATTGTAATATCCCTCTATTCACAAAATAAAAGCGCTGAAAATCATAGTATTAAAGGACAGGTTATTGATTTTGAATCAAAAGAAGCCATTGAGTTTGCTTCCATAACTTTTACCGCTACCAACATCCAACAATTTTCAATTGGAACCGTCACTGACACCAAAGGATATTTTAAACTAGAACTTCCAAAAGGCATTTATGATGTAAAGGTTGACTTTCTTTCTTTTCAACCCATAATTTTAAAAGATGTTCACATTCATAAAAACCTAATTTTAGATACTTTTGCAATGAAAATTGCAGTGGAAGGTCTTGGCGAAGTAAATGTTGCAGGAAGTAATAATTCTGTAAGTTTAAAATTAGATAAATTGGTGTATTATATTGATAAAAATTTAATTACTTCTGGAGGAAGTGTTTTAAGTGCTTTGAGTAATATCCCGAGTGTATCTGTAAATCCGGAAGGAAAAATTAGTTTAAGAGATGATGAAAATGTGAAAATTTTAATTAACGGCAAACCTTCTATACAAGGAAATTTTAATGTGCTGAACAATTTACAGGCGGAAGCAATTGAAAAAGTAGAAGTTATTAGCGTGCCTTCTGCTAGATATAGTGCCTCTGGAACAGCCGGAATTATCAATATTGTACTTAAAAAAAATAAGAAATACGGATTAAATGGCTCTATAAGTTTAACTGCAGGAAATCCAGAATACTACGGCATTGCCGCTAATATAAACTTCAAAAAAGACAAGATTAATCTATTCAATTCTACCGGTTTTATCAAAAGAAATTCACCTGGAAATGCTTTGATAAACAATCAATATCTAAACAACAACACAGTTATTGGAAATTTACATGAAAAACGCGACTATAACCGTGATAAAAATGTATTTAATAACCTATTAGGTTTTGATTATGATATCAATTCAACTACAGCGTTAAATGCTACATTTACCCTTAATTTAGTTGATGGCGTTAATAAAATTACTAATTATTCTTGGTATGAAAATGCCAATAATTTATTGTTAGAATCATTTGAAAAGCAAGAATTTGATGAAAAAGAAGATAATTTATATGAATTATCGCTCAGTTACACTAAAAATTTTAGCAAAGAAGGTCAATATCTCAATTTAAATTATTCGATAAACAAATCTGTAGATCAATCAAATTCTGCTATAAATCATTTCAACATCTTCCCTACAATGGGAGAAAATCTTTCCAAAAAAATGTTGATAAATGATAAGACCAATATTAACAATCAGCATTTTGGTTTTATTTATAACCATCCAATAGGAAAAAGCACCAACTTAGAAATTGGAAATGAAAATAGTTTGGGCGATTTAAAAACAAATTATGATTTAAAAAATTATAATTCTAACACACAAACATTTATTTTAAATCCTAATAATTCTACTGTTTTTAATTATTTCGACAAAATTTTTGCTTTTTATGCAAAAATAGAAACCACACATAAAAAGTTATCCCTTTCTGCTGGGCTGCGCACAGAAATTTCTGATATCAGTTTCGGATTGGCAAATAATCCCAATTCTTATCAATTTAAAGAAACAGATTTTTTCCCATCATCACATCTTTCTTACGAGTTTTCTGATACACAAAGTTTATCATTGAGTTATGGTAAAAGAATTTACAGACCTACTTTTTGGATGATTAATCCGTTTGAAACCAAAATAAGTGAACAAAATGTGGTTGTTGGAAATCCAGCTTTAATTCCGTTTTTTAGCGATATTTTAGATTTAAAACACCTTAAGAAATGGGAAAAACTAAGTTTTAGCACTTCCATTTATTTAAAAGATTATACCGATGTACCAGAGAGAATTACTTTTTCTAAAGGAGAAACCATTAATGGAAAACCTATCGAAATAACTACTTATAAAAATATATCAAACATCACCCAAATTGGATTGGAGTTTTTCGCAAACTATACACCGCTAAAATGGTGGCAACTTTCTGGCGGATTTAATGTTTATGACTCCAAACAAAGGGGAAATTTTAATTATATTGATGCCTTTAATGTGCCAAAAACAATTAATTTAAATTCTGATGATGCTAGCGGCTCTGCCAATGCGAGTACCGTTATTACCTTACCAAATAAATGGCGATTTCAAACTAATTACAGATATATATTACCCTCACAAGGAGCTATATCAAAACGCCAATCATATCAATTTGTAAACGCAGCTATTAGTAAAGAATTATTTAGTAATAATGCTACACTAACTTTAAGCGTTTCCGATTTATTTAACACCAATAAACTGAAACGAACTATTAATACTGCTGTGGGTATTACAGATAATGTTTTTCAATGGGATGAACGTTTTTTTGTATTAAATTTCAACTATCGATTTAATCAAAAAGATAAAAAACCTTTAGAAATTGATAAAGATAGAGCCATAATGTTTTAAGAATCTCCCTCATCCTTTTAACAAATCTTTAACTAAAACACTTTTAAACCAATGTATTTTTGTAGCGTCTAAAAAATTGTAACCATTAAATATTAATGATGAAAAAAATACCTATTTTATTAATCGTTTTTGGATTCTTTTCTTGGAGTACTGTTGTTGCACAACAAAATCCGATGATAAATCCTGAGGAAATGATTAAAATGCAAATGGAAAAAATTCAGCCAGCGCTAGATTTAGACAACCTAGAAACTGTTTTAGTCAAAAATATTTTGATTAAATATACCAAAGAGCGCATGGAATTAAGAAATCAAAACCTTGAAAGAGAAGTTATGATTGAAAAAAATAAGGAAATTTCTATAAAGCAAGATGAAGAATTATCCAATATTTTATCTGAAGAACAACTAGAGAAATACAAAAAATTGCAAGAAGAATTTAGAAACCGTAGTGCTAATCCTGCTAAAAGACAAGGATCTAGCCGAATGTAAAAAACAACCATTTATGAAAAAATTTATTTCGTTTACACTAATTTTATTAGTGTCTGTTCAACTATTTGCGCAACAAAAAGCGCCTATAAAATATAATATTACAGGTAAAATTGTTGACAAAACAACCAATCAGCCCTTAGAATATGCTACCATCATAATACAACCTACAAAAACAAAGAAAGTAACTGGTGGCATTACCAATCAAAAAGGAGAATTTAGCATTGAAGTAACAGAGGGAGAATACAATATCACCATTGAATTTATTTCTTTTAATCCGCTTATTATTAAAAACAAATTAATTTCTGCAAACACCAATTTGGGTACTTTAAAATTAGAAGAATCGGCTCAAAAACTTAATGAAGTTGAAATTATTGCAGAAAAAAGTACTGTTGAAATTAAATTGGATAAAAAAATCTACAATGTTGGTAAAGATATGACCGTAAAAGGTGGTACAGCAGCCGATGTTTTAGACAATGTTCCGTCTGTAAGTGTTGATGTTGAAGGAAAAGTAAGTTTACGTGGTAATGAAAATGTGCGTATTTTGATTGATGGAAAACCATCTGGTTTAGTTGGATTAAGTTCTACCGATGCATTGCGCCAATTACCTGCCGATGCCATTCAAAAAGTGGAAGTAATTACCAGTCCGTCTGCGCGATATGACGCAGAAGGAACAGCCGGTATTTTAAATATAATTTTAAGAAAAGGTACTAACTTAGGATATAATGCTTCTGTAACATCTACTGTTGGTATTCCAGATAACTTCGGAATTGCCACTAACCAAAATTACCGCGGCGAAAAGATGAATTTATTTTCCAATTTTGGTTACAATTATAGCAATGCACCAGGCGATGGAAAAAACTATACCGAGTTTTTAAACAATAGCGTAACCACCAGTTTTTTAGATGAAAAACGTAAAAATTACAATAAAAGAAACGGTTATAATGTAAATGCCGGTATTGAATTTTTATTGAAAAATAAAAGTTCTATCACCACTTCATTTGTGTACAGAAAATCTGATGGAGATGGAATAACAAATAATTTTTCTGATTATTTGAGTCCTGTAAAAGTAATTACAAAACAAAATGAACGTATAGAAAATCAAGATTCTAACAACAATACCTTAGAATTTTCTGTTAATTACACCAGAAATTTTGCAAAAGATGGCCATAAATTAACCATCGATTTACAATCACAAGATACCAATGAAGATTCAAAATCTTTAATTTCTGGACGCGATATTTTCCCAACAATATTATTACCAAAATACGATCGATCATCAACAGAAACCAATCAGAAAACATATTTGGCTAAAATGGATTATGTATTGCCAATTGGTAAAATGTCACAGTTTGAGTTTGGAACCAAAAGTAATTTTACAAACAATAACACCAATTATGTAGTAGAAGACTTAATCAATAATACTTGGATTAATGATTTAAATTTTTCTAACGAATTAGAGTTTGAAGAAAATGTACATGCAGTATATTCTCAATTTGGCAGTAAAACTGGGAAATTTTCTTATTTATTAGGAATGCGTTATGAAGTTTCTGATGTTAAAATTTTATTGAAAACTACCAATGAAAATTTTGATAAAAATTATAATGGCTTTTTCCCTACCGCCAACTTTAGTTATGAATTAAATGAAAAAGAAAGTTTTACTTTTGGTTACAGTAAAAGATTGAGAAGACCACACGGCAGACAATTAAATCCGTTTAAAAGCAAAACAAGTGAAACCAGTATTTTTGTAGGAAACATAGATTTAGACCCAACTTATACCGATGCTGTTGATATTGGATATTTAAAACGTTGGGATAAATTTACCTTAAACTCTTCATTTTATTACAATTATTCAACCGGAAATTATGAAATGATTGTCAAAGAAAGTGGTGATACTTTTAACGGATTGCCAATATTAATTAGAACTTTCATCAATTTATCTGAAAATGATCGTTACGGATATGAACTTACAGGTAGTTATAATCCACTAGAATGGTTGCGTTTAAACGGTAGTTTTAACATGTTTAAATCAATTACTAAAGGTAATTTTGAAGGAAAAAGTTATGATGCCAATGATATAAGAAGCATTTCTAGATTTAATTCAAGAATTACACTTCCTAAGAAAATTGATTTCCAAACAACACTTATGTATATGAGTCCAGAAAAAGGTGCTTATAGAACTGTAAAAGGAATGTTTTCTGCAAATGTTGCATTGAGCAAAGATGTAATGAAAGATAACGGAACAATTGCATTTAATATTAGTGATGTGTTCAATACGCGTAAACGTGAAATGACTTCAACTACAGAAAGAACAATAACCGATACAGAATTTAGATGGAGACAACGACAGTTTTTATTAAACTTTACGTATCGATTTAAACAAGTTAAGAAAAGACCAATGCAACGCGAAAGTGGCGGAGGCGAAGAAGAAATGTTTTAAAACACAAAAAAGGTCTGAAGAAAATTCAGACCTTTTTTGTGTTTATTAGTACAAAATAAGTTTATTCCTTATTTTTTGATTTTTTCCCTTCAGTTAATTTTTCTTTGATAGCACCAAAAATCCAATAAGGTAAAATAAACGTCGTTAACAATATCATCAACCAAAATCCCATGGTAAAAACGGTTAGAAAAACCAATATTCCGATAAATTGTGAAAAATCCATTTGTATTTATTTTTAAATATGATTCAAAAATAGCACATATTATCAATTCATCAAGCTAAATTTGAAATATTTTTAATTTATCTATCAATAGAATAAACTTATTAAAATCATATTCTTAAATTTGTAAGTAAACTTTTAATCAAATTAATTTAATATATGGAATATAGAATTGAAAAAGACACCATGGGCGAAGTGCAAGTTCCCGCTCATAAATATTGGGGTGCTCAAACAGAAAGATCTAGAAATAATTTTAAAATCGGACCAGAGGGTTCTATGCCTTTAGAAATTATTTATGCTTTTGCCTATCTTAAAAAAGCTGCTGCACACGCAAATTTTGAACTTGGAGTACTTCCTGCCGATAAAAGAGATATGATTTCTGAGGTTTGTGATGAAATTTTAGCCGGAAAATTAAATGATGAATTTCCGCTAGTAATTTGGCAAACTGGTTCTGGCACCCAAAGTAATATGAATTTAAATGAAGTAATTGCCAACAGAGCGCAGGTTTTAGGAGGAAAAAAAATTGGTGAAGAACCCATTATAAAAGCCAATGATGATGTAAACAAATCACAATCATCTAATGACACTTATCCAACCGGTATGCACATTGCCGCTTATAAAATGTTGATTGATGTTACCATTCCTGGTGTTGAAATGTTACGCGATACACTTCATCAAAAAGCAATTGAATTTAAAGATGTGGTAAAAATTGGCAGAACACATTTGATGGATGCTACACCACTTACACTCGGACAAGTTTTTTCTGGCTATGTTTCTCAGTTAAACCACGGATTAAAAGCACTCAAAAATACCTTATCTCATTTATCTGAACTTGCTTTAGGCGGAACCGCCGTAGGAACCGGATTGAATACTCCAAAGGGTTATGATGTTTTAGTTGCTCAAAAAATTGCA
>CAMTWE010000159.1:0-15552 GCA_947085395.1 uncultured Bacteroidota bacterium
TTTAATCCCTACACTACACTCTCAATGAACTCAAACTAAACCTTCATCCCTTTTGCGAGTGCAAACCTACAACCTTTTATAATCCCACACAAACCTTTTTTAATACTTTTTTTGAAAGAAATACACTCTATTTACCACCAGGGAGTTACGATAGGTGGTAACTACAAATTTAGTGATTATTTTATATTTTGAGTAATATTTTTACAATATTTTCACTTCAATTTTATACTTATTGTTTCAATTTTTTGCGTTTTTCTTTTATCTCTTCTAAATTAATGGGTGTTTTGGGCTTTTGTTCTATCAAAGTTCCTGCAAGAAATTCTCTTTGTAAAATTTGTTCTATCATATAATCTTCATCTATATTGACTGGATCATAAGGTGTTTTTAATGATAAATCAAACATATATGCAGTTGCATTGTACCAAAAGGCATTCCATCCGCTTCTATATTCTTTAATTATATTGAATACTGTTTCATCGGTTTGACGATGCATTAGCTTAATCATGATTCTACCATTGGTCCTAGTCAATTTTTTTAATTTATCAGAAAATTCATTTTCCATATAATTTTGAGTCATCAAAATATATTTTTTCCTTTTACTTTTATTTGGAATTTTTTGTAATCGCTCATCAAGTACTGATAATTTCTCTGCGGCATATGAAGCGTATGGATATGATTTTATAACTTTATCTCTAAACCATAAAAAATAGCGTCTATCTTTATCAGACGGAAATTTCATTTTATCTAATAACTGAACTTCGCGTAATTCTATAATTAAGGTATCTCCTTCATATATGATATACTCACCAAATGTTTTTAAGGAATCAATTTTTACTGTTTTAGATTTTTGAGCGTAAGTTGTAACACTTATTAATATATATAGTAAAAGGATTTTTGTTTTCATAAACTTATTTAAATAGAATGCAAAATTAAAGGTATTTTAATTGATAAAACAACTAACGTTGTACATTAACAAATGTTATTCCATTTTAACTCAAAATTAAAAATAAATGATTCTAAACATTTGCTTATTTTTGGAAACTAATTTAAATCATAATTATGGATACGCTATTGAACGATCAATCAATTTCATTTTTAACTGAATACCTCAACAACGCATCACCAACAGGTTATGAAAGTGAAGGCCAGAAAATTTGGATGCACTATATTAAACCTTATGTTCACACTTTTATTACTGATAATTATGGTACTGCTGTTGGAATCATCAATCCGGATGCACCTTATAAGGTAGTTATTGAGGGACATGCCGATGAAATTTCGTGGTATGTGAATTATATTACTCCAGAAGGATTAATTTATGTGATTAGAAATGGCGGAAGTGATCATCAAATTGCACCTTCAAAACGTGTAAATATTCATACTAAAAAAGGAATTGTTAAAGGAATATTTGGTTGGCCTGCCATTCATACACGTGATAAAGCAAAAGAAGAAGCTCCTCAACTAGACAATATTTTTATAGATTGCGGTTGCAAAACTAAAGAAGAAGTTGAAGCTCTTGGCGTTCATGTAGGTTGTGTAATTACCTATCCTGATGAATTTTTTATCCTAAACAATACTAATTTTGTATGTAGAGCACTTGATAACCGTATGGGCGGATTTATGATTGCCGAAGTGGCGCGTTTACTTTTTGAAAATAAAATTGAATTGCCTTTCGGATTGTACATCACCAATTCTGTTCAAGAAGAAATTGGCTTGCGTGGTGCTGAAATGATTACCCATACTATTAAACCGAATTTGGCAATCGTAACTGATGTTTGCCATGACACTACTACTCCGATGATTGACAAAAAGAAAGAAGGAGAAATAAAATGTGGAGATGGACCGGTAATTAGTTATGCGCCAGCCATCCAAAATAATGTAAGAGAATTAATTATTGCTACTGCAGAAGAACATAAAATTCCTTTTCAAAGATTGGCATCGTCTAGGGCTACCGGAACTGATACCGATGCTTTTGCCTACAGCAATGGTGGAGTACCGAGTGGATTAATTTCGCTTCCGTTGCGATATATGCACACAACCGTTGAAATGGTTAGTAAAACTGATGTAGAAAATGTAATCAAACTAATATATGAAACCTTGAAAAAAGTAGATCCTACTAAAGGATTTAGTTATTTTAATTAATTTTTAATCCCCCTTAATCAAAAATATATGTTCAGTAAACTTTTAGGTATTGGTCGTTTTATATTATTTTTAATTGTTGTTTTACTTTTTTTCTCCTTTCTCTTTTTTACTAATTTCTTATTTACTAAAGAAAATCAGGTGAAACGCGGATTAACATCGCGCAGATTTCTGATCAATAATTTTTTAAATAAACTTTTGGGGGTGAAAATTACGGTAAGTGGCAATATCCCAACCGAAAAATGTATTTTGATGGCCAATCATCGTACTTATTATGATGCTATTGTTATCTTAAAAGATGTTTTGGCTTTCCCAATTGGCAAAATTGAGGTTCAATCATGGCCATTGATTGGTTATGCTGCATCTTTAACGGGCGTTCTTTTTGTAAACAGAAATAGCAAAGAAAGCAGACGCGGTACTATTGATGCGATGAATCAAAAACTAAACGAAGGTTATGCAATTTTTAACACACCCGAAGGCACAACACATGACAAACCTACTACCATTGATTTTCATCCCGGTACTTTTGTAGCAGCCGCAAAAAACAATATTCCGATAGTTCCTATTGCAATTGAATATCAATTAGTAGAAGATGCGTGGATTGATGATGATACTTTTATCCGTCATTTTGTGCAATGTTTTGGAAAATGGAATACCCACATTAAAGTTACTTATTTTGATGCAATTGTTTCTGATGATGCTGATTATTTGTTAAATACGACAAAATCACTCATAGATAATGAGTTATTACGCATAAGAAAAGAGTGGAATTTAAACTAAAAAAAAGCCCTTTTTGAAAGGGCTTTTTTAGTTGATATTATTTATTTTTGATATCTAAGCTTTCCTAATTCAACTCCAATTCCTGTTTTAGCTAAAACTGTAAAGATAAAGGCACCCATCGCCCAAATACCTAATGTTACACCAACTTCAATAAATGAAGGTGTATATTCTGTTATTTTACCCCATTGACCTGGAATAAATCCAGGAACTATTAATCCGAATCCTTTTTCAATCCAAATTCCAATAAATAAAATAGCACATGCAATTAATAAAAACTTTTTATGGGTTCTAATTTTATGAATAGTCAACATAACTGTTGCTATAACATTTAAGGTTATTGCAGTCCAAATCCATGGTACTAATGCTGTTTTCCCTTCCAATCCAAAGAATAAATAATGTGCACTGATACTGTGATGTGTTGGAAAATAAAATTCTTTAAACAACTCAGAAATTAGCATGATAATATTAATTTGTGCTGCCACAGCTACAATAATTGCAATTTTATTAATGGTTTTTTCTGCTACTTTTAAAAGCGTAAACTTATTAATAATGGTAAGAATCAAGATTATTAAAGCTGGACCCGCTGCAAATGCAGACGCTAAAAATCGAGGCCCTAATAATGCGGTATTCCAAAACGGACGCGCTTGTAATCCTTGGTATAAGAATGCTGTAACCATGTGGATTGAAACTGCCCAAAAAACGGAGATAAAAACTCCTGGTAAATAAATGCTTTTCTTTGGTTCTTTGTTTTGATACACATTAATTAAAATGTATAAAGGAATGGTAATATTGATAAATAAATAGCCATTCAACACAATAATATCCCAACTCAACATCGAGTCTGGAAAATTCATGATTCCAATTCCTGGAATCACATGCCATAAATTAGCTGGCCCACCAACATCAACCACTACAAATGCTAAACACATCACTAAAGCAGCAACGGCTAATCCTTCGCCAATTAAAACTGCTTGTTTAAAATCTATATCTTTAAAAATGTATGCTGGAAGTACCAACATTACAGCTGCGGCTGCAATTCCTACCAAAAATGTAAAGTTTGAAATATAAAGACCCCAACTTACACTATCACTCATACCAGTAACAATTAAACCTTGATCTACTTGAATGTAGTAACAAAAAGCCCCAATCAACATGATTAAAGTTAAAAAAGCCATCCATAAATGATATACTTTACTCCCACTTGTAACTTCTTCTAAACTATCTTTAAAAAACTGAATAAATACTTTCATGTGTTTATTTTAAATCCATCTATTTATTAATCCATGTAATACCAAAATTTAGGTTCTGTACCTAAATCTTCTTTTAAACGAAATACTTTTTTATTTTCTAAAATCCAACGTATTTCACTTTTTGGGTCTAATAAATTCCCAAATTTTCGTGCTCCGGTTGGACAAGCATCTACACAGGATGGGTTTTGACCAACTCTTGCGCGTTGAATACAAAACGTACATTTTTCCATCACTCCTTTTTTTCGCAATCTGTTTCCAAGGTAATGTTGGTTTTTATTTACTTCTTCTTCTGGCACATGTGGTTGTCCCCAATTAAATCTTCTGCCGTCGTAAGGACAAGAAGCAGAACAGTACCTGCATCCGATGCACCAATCATAATCAACCACCACAATTCCGTCTTTTTCTTTCCAAGTAGCTTCTGTTGGACAAACACTAACACACGGTGGATTTTCGCAATGGAAACACTGTGTACCTATATAAAAATGATTTTTTAACGGTACTTCGTTTGTAAATTCATCCTCTGCTTTTTCAAAATTAAATCCGTGACCTTTTTCTATTTGATGGATGCTGATGTACTTCATTTCAGAATCTCTATCTTGATTGTTCTCTTCAACACAGGCATTTACACAATCCATATATCCTTGACACTTTGAAATGTTAAATACATATCCGAATAAAACATCATCCAAAGGACCTTGATGTGATATATTGATGGTATTTCCAGTTTTCTTTTCATATAAGGATTCCAATCGTTGAACGGTTTGTATCCTTTCATCATCAGACATTATTTTATAATTTTTCTTAAAAAACTCATCCCAAGATAATTGAGATGTTTCTTTTTCTTGATCTTCTGAAAAAACAGCACACGAAGTTGATACAATTCCCACCCCAGCAATTAATCCGGCAGTAATTGTTTTAAGCGCACTTCTTCTGTCTGTATTTTCTAAAGTTATTTGATGCCAAGTATTTTGGCCATTTTCAACATTTTTATTTACTTCCTTACTCATTTTCTATATTTTAATCATGAATAGATTATCTAATTTCTTCCATTTTTCTGGATTTTAATTTTGCAGGAAATCTAGATTCAAATTTTGGGCTATGCGGATTATGACAATCTACACAAGTATTCGAAATTCTTGGATTTACCCATCCTTTTACCCGTTTTCCATGTGCACCGCCTAACCAATCTTTATATTCCGAAGAATGACATTGCGCGCACACTTTATAACTTTGATTGAAATCTATTTTAGCATTTAAATTGCTTTTTAGATGATCTAAGTTTTGACTAGGATGACACGAATTACAAGTTAATTCTTCAATTGTTGCGTGATTTAATTTGATGCTATCATGTGCTTTTTTACCCGTTAAATTTTTAGATTTTAATTCAGGTATTGATTTAGTGTGGCATTCTGAACATTTAAATGCTTTTATTTTTGATTTTCGTTCTGGAATAAAAAATGACACTTCATTGGTTTCAACTGAAATTAACGGCATATTCTCAATTAAATCTGTTGATTTTACAGCATATTCAATTGAATCTTTTTCAAGTGCCTTTATTTTATCGAAATTGCCATGATACTTATGCTCCTTTTCTTGGTTTGAAGTACAAGATACAAGTGCGAAAATCATTATCAAGGAAATTATTTTTAGGTAATTATTCATGTTACTTTAGAAGATGAAAATTATTAATTAATCATTTTTGGTATACGTACAAACTCCCCAACATCTTTTATTTCATTAACCTTAAGCACATGACATTGTTTACAATTGGTGCGCTCTGGATGCGTTACTCTGATTTTCATAAGTCCAGATCCTGCATGACAGGATAAACAATCATCATTATTTTCTAATTGATGTGGAATTACAGGTGGACTTGTTGGTAGCGCTTTATTAGAAAATTGGGGAATATTATTCATAGATTCCCAATTTGATGCTTTAAAAACGGTATTAACTTTTACTGCCACATGACATTGCTTACAATTAATCATTTCTGGATGTGGAACTATAGGTGCAAATGCTTTAAACTTATCTACATAACCTCCATTTTGATGGCATTGTAAACAACTGTTATCTCCCATATTGCTTTCATAAACTTCATGAGGAATGGTGGGAGGCGCTCCTTGATATGCTCTATTTTTATAATAGTTATTGGATTTATTTTTATCAATGATATTCTTTTTATCCAATACATTAGTTGCAGTATTATAAGCTCCATTTTCACTTATAAACTTGTTGGGATCATCTTCTACTGAAGTTCTTTCATCGGTAGCTGTAATACTTCTACCAACAATAATTACCGCAGCAATCATCAGTACAACTACTAAGCTTATAATTTTTAATTGCTTCATCTTTTTATACTTTTTCCACTTTTACGGCACATTTTTTATAATCTGGTTCCGCAGAAATCGGACAATACGAATCTAAGGTTAACTCATTAATTAAAAAATGTTCATCAAAAAATGGTACAAAAACCTGTCCTTTTGTGGGAATTCCTCTTTCGTTAACAGAGGCAATCATTACAATACTTCCTCTTCTTGTGGTTAATTTCACTTTATCTTTATTTTTGATTCCCATTTCTTTAGCTTCCTCTGGATTTATCTCCACATAAGAATTGGGCATGGCTTTGTGTAAAACTGAAATTCGTCTTGTCATAGAACCCGAATGCCAATGTTCTACTACCCTACCTGTATTTAACCAAAAAGGATATTCAGCATCCGGAACTTCAGGTGCTGGCTCATATGGTCTTTGCCAGATGATAGCTTTTCCGTCTTCATTACCATAAAAATGAAATCCTTCCTGTTTACATGCCGGATCATATTTTGAATTGTATCTCCATTTGGTTGGCTTACCTTTTACATAAGGCCATAGCATTCCTGATTCTTTTTTTAACACTTCAATCGGAACCATTCCGTGCTTTTCTCCTGCATGATGTTTTGTATATTCATTGTAAATTTCTTCTACATAGTTTTCTTTACTATATGGGAAATACTTTCCGTAGCCCAATCTATTTGCCACTTCTAACAATTGCATTCCATCATCCATCGCTTCTCCAGGCGGATTCACCATTTTATCCCAATGTTGAGTTCTACGTTCAGAATTGCCAAATAAACCTGATTTTTCTATCCACATGGCTGATGGTAAAATTACATCGGCTACATCGGTGGTTGGGGTTGGATACACATCGGATACTACGATAAATCTTCCTTCTTTTTCGGCACCATTTCTGTATCTTTTTAAATTTGGCATGGTAACCATCGGATTGGTAACCTGAATCCACATGAATTTAATTTCGCCCCTGTCTAATGCTCTAAACATGGAAACAGTATGATGCGTAGGATTTTCTGGTATATTTTCTACAGGAACTCCCCAAATTTTTGCCGTAAATTCTCTAACTTCTTTTTTATTTACGAATCCACTGGGTAAACGATGGGTAAAGGTTCCTACTTCTCTTGCTGTTCCACATGCACTGGGTTGCCCTGTTAAAGAAAATGGACTATTGCCAGGTGTTGAGATCTTACCGGTTAATAAGTGAATGTTATAAATTAGGTTATTCATCCAAGTGCCACGCGTGTGTTGATTGGGACCCATACACCAAAAAGATACTACTTTCATATTTGGATCGCCATAAATGGAAGCCATGTATTTAATATCTTTTGCTGAAACTCCAGAATAACGTGCAACTTTTTCTGGTGTATAATCTTCTAAGAATTTTTTATATTCTGTAAAATCAATTTTTTCTGGCTCATCTTTAAACTTAAAATCGTCTGTTAAGCCATATCCAATATTGATTTTTCCTTTATTAAATTTACAATGTTTCGCTACAAAATTTTTATTAACCCAATTATTTTTGATAATTTCATAACAAATAGCATTGGCTACCGCTAAATCTGTTTGTGGTTGAAATAAAATTGATTTATCTGCCGCTAAACTTGTTCTGGTAGTTCTAGTAGCAAAATCAATAATTTTGGCTTTTCGTTTTGCTTTTTGATCTAACATTCTCGAAAACAATACTGGGTGCATTTCTGCCATATTATTTCCCCATAACACATATGCGTTAGCATAATCAATATCTTCATAACAACCCATTGGTTCATCGGCGCCGAAAGAAGTATAAAATCCGGTTACGGCACTTGCCATACACAAACGCGCATTTGCTTCAATATTATTGGTACCAATACATCCTTTAAATAATTTTGAAGCGATATATCCATCAGCAATAGACCATTGACCAGAACCGTATATAGATACCGCATCTTTACCATGATTTTTAATAGTTTCTTGCATCTTTGACGCAACTAAATCTAGGGCTTCTTTCATAGAGGTCTCTACAAAAACTCCATTCTTTTTGACCAATGGTTTAGTTAAACGATCTTTACCATATAATGCCATTACAGAGTGATAACCTTTAACACAAGCTAGTCCTTTATTAACTTCAGATTTTGGATCTCCTTTAACAGCCACCGCTTTTCCTTTAGAAATTCCTATTAAAAGACCACATCCAACACCACAAAAACGGCAAGGTGCTTTTTTCCAATCTAAATCTCCTTTGGGTATATTTTGTGTTTGCTCATCAGCAAAAATAATTCCTGGAAACATACTTACAGCAGCTACAATTGCAGCTGATGTTGCCATTTTTTTTACAAAAACTCTACGATCTACTTTTTGCGAAAACATATTTCTTACAATATTTTAGTTTATTATTTCTTCATCACTAAATCCTGAAACCAGTGTTAAATGTTTTAATTCAGGAATGTTTATTAGGGTGTCATACAACTGCTGATCTTCCTGATTTGAAAGAGTATCAGTAACCACAATTACAATTTCTTGATTAGTAGCGGGCATAATTTCACAAGAATGAAAGTCTTTCAATTTCATTATCAACTCATTACGCTTTCCTTCAATGGGATGTGCTATATAACTTTTAATAGGCATACATTAATTTTTTTGAAAAATAAATAATTTAAATTATATATTAACACCTTTTAATCTTTTTTATATAAATTTAGAATCATTCTAAATAGTAGTGTTAGTTATATTCTTATGAACGGTATCAATCTTTTAATTATAAAAATAATACATCTTTTACAATAAATTGAATACTATTTATAATTTTGCGGTTTATTATAAATTTTACAAAAACTAAAATGATTGAAATAATTAGCATTTATTGGTGGGTTATTCTCGGCTTTTTTATGATTGCTTTAATCTATTCATCAGTCGGTTTTGGCGGTGGCTCTAGTTATTTGGCATTGTTAGCATTAACCGCTTTATCTATGACAGAAATACGTTCTATATCTTTAATGTCTAATATAGTTGTGGTAACTGGTGGGGCTTATATTTTCGCTAAAAGTGGTCATTTTGATTGGAAAAAAATAGCGCCATTGGTATTTTTTAGTGTTCCGATGGCTTTTTTGGGGGGCTATTTAAGAATAAGTCAATCACTGTTTTTTATTCTTTTAGGATTTTCTCTATTAATTGCTTCTTTATCGATGTTTTCCAATTTTAAAAGTGAAGTTGACACAAATCAATTTTATAAAAAAAATACCTTTAGAGATGGATTTTTTGGCAGTAGTATCGGATTTTTATCTGGCATGGTAGGAATTGGGGGTGGCATTTTTCTTGCACCTTTACTGCATATTATTAAATGGGATAATTCAAAAAAAATAGCCGCAACAGCCAGTTTTTTTATTCTTGTGAACTCTATTTCAGGTCTTTTAGGTCAGATAACTAACCCTGAGTTCCGCATTAATTATGAGTTAACTTCTGTATTGTTGATTGCGGTGTTTTTGGGTGGACAAATTGGGTCTAGAATTGGCGCTCAATTGGTTTCTCAACTTTTTCTAAAACGTGCAACGGCTATTTTGATAGCGTATATTGCTTTTACTATTTTGAAGAAAAATTTATAATTTTTTATTAAACAAAAGAAAAAAAATATAAAAGATAAAAGACGAAAAACACCAAAAACATTGCTCGTAAAAGTCTAATAAATTGGTCTAAAAAGCTATTGTATTGGTATAAACCGCAGCTTTAAAAATTTGAGGATAAATACCAATTCACATTAGTTTCAATGCTCTCTAACAAATCAGTTTCATCAGATTTGATAAACTGTTCTCCTGTTATTTGTTCGTATAACTCAATATATCGATTGGAAATTTCCAACACTTTTTCATCGGTCATTTCAGGAATTTGCTGTCCAGCTTTTCCTTGAAATCCGTTTTCAATGAGCCATTGTCTTACAAATTCTTTGGATAATTGTTTTTGTGGTTCGTCATTTTTTAATCGATTTTCATATCCATCAGCATAAAAATATCGCGATGAATCGGGTGTGTGAATTTCATCAATCAACACAATTTTTCCGTCTTTGGTTTTGCCAAATTCGTATTTGGTATCGACTAAAATCAAGCCGCGTTCTTTAGCCAATTCTGTTCCGCGTTGAAATAACAAATGCGTGTATTTTTCTAATTGCAAATAATCTGCTTCAGCAACAATTTTCTGATTGATAATTTCTGCTCTAGAAATATCTTCATCATGTGCGCCATCTGCAGCTTTGGTTGATGGCGTAATAATAGGCGTTTCAAACTGTTGATTTTCTTTCAATCCATCGGGAAGTGCAACACCACACAATAGTCTTTTTCCTAAATGATATTCTCTGGCGGCATGACCGGTTAAATATCCTCTAATTACCATTTCTACTTTAAACGGTTCGCATAAAAATCCGATCGCTACATTAGGATCTGGCGTTGCCAACAACCAATTGGGCACCAAATCTTGAGTTGCGTTAAGCATTTTGGCTGCAATCTGATTTAATATCTGACCTTTATACGGAATTGCTTTGGGCAAAACCACATCAAAAGCAGAAATTCTATCGGTAGCAATCATCACCAAAATATTATTATCAATGTTGTAAACATCGCGTACTTTACCTTTATAAAATGATTGTTGTTTTGGAAATTTAAAATTGGTATTACTAATTGTTAGAAGTTTTTTCATCTTATTTAGTTTCAAGTGTTTTATAGGCGGCAATTATATCTTTTACCAATTTATGTCTGATTACATCACTTTCATCAAGTTTTACTATTTTTATGCCCTTTACATTTTCTAAAATTCTGATAGATTCTATTAACCCAGAACCTTGTTTTCTTGGTAAATCTATTTGTTCTGGATCTCCATTGATGATAAATTTAGCACTTTTTCCCATTCTGGTTAAAAACATTTTCATTTGAGAATGGGTTGTATTTTGAGCTTCATCTAAAATAACAAAGGCCTCATCTAAGGTTCTGCCACGCATAAATGCCAAAGGTGCAATTTGTATTACGCCTTTTTCTAGATAAGATTCTAATTTTTCATGCGGTATCATATCGCGCAGGGCATCATAAAGTGGTTGCATGTAAGGATCCAATTTTTCTTTGATATCACCCGGTAAAAAACCTAAATTTTCTCCAGATTCTACTGCTGGTCGGGTTAATATTATTCTTCTTACTTCTTTTTCTTTCAGCGCTTTTACTGCCAAGGCAACAGCAGTATAGGTTTTTCCGGTTCCGGCTGGACCTACGGCAAAAATCATATCATTTTTTTGGATAAAGTCAACCATTTTTTGCTGATTGGGTGTTTTGGCTTTAATTTGCTTTCCTCCTACACCATGCACTAAAATATTTTCATCCTTTTTAGATTGTTTTTCTTCCTCTTGCTGATTAGAAAATATCTGAAAAATAACATTTTCATCAATTTTATTGTATTTATTTAGATAATTAACCAACATTGCTAAATGATGTTCAAACGCATCTAATAATGATGGTTCTCCATAAATCATCAATTTAGAACCCCTGGCAACAATTTTAATTTTGGGTGAATGTTGTTGAATTAACGCTAAAAAGCTATTATTTGTACCGAAAATATCATTCGGATTTACTTCTATAAGTTCAATAATGCGCTCGTTCAAATGAAAAGAATGTTTTAAATGTTATAATAATCGGTTGTTTTTTGACTCTTTAATCCTCAATAATTGATTAGATTTGCATTTAACAAATTTATAAATTTAGTTGAACAACTCAATATTATAAAGAAACTATTTCTGCATGTCTATAATTACATTAACTACTGATTTCGGAATTAAAGATTATTTTGTGAGTGCCCTAAAAGGCGCTATTCTAAGCGAGCTTCCGTTAGTGAAAATTGTAGATATCTCTCATGAAATTTCTCCCTTTAATATTCCAGAAACGGCCTATATCATTCATAATTCTTATGCTTATTTTCCTGGAAATACCATTCATATTATTGGGGTAGATGCAGAGTGGAATACCAACAATAAACACATTGTAATAAAACTTAACAATCAATATTTTATTTGTGCAGATAATGGGGTACTTTCTTTTATATTGAAAAACAATGCTGCTTCTGAACAATTTGAAATTACCATTGCTGAACAACAAAAAAGCATTTTCCCAGTTTTAGATATTTTTGTAAAAGTAGCCATTCATATAGCCAAAGAAGGCAATTTAAACATCATTGGAAAACCAATTGAACAATTGAATATTTTAGCGCAAACCGAAGCTCAAATCAATGAAATAGGAAATCAAATTATAGGAACTGTTATTTACATTGATCATTTAGGCAATTTAGTTTTCAATATCACTAAAAAACAATTTGAGGCGGTTTGTAAAAATCGGAAATATAAAATTGCTGCGGGTTCACATAAATACCCGATTGATACTATTGTTGAAAAATACAATGATGTGGTTAAGTACAATGAACTAAATTCTATAAAACAATTAACCGATGAAGGTACTGCTTTGGCAGTTTTTAACTCTGCCAATTTTTTCCAAGTTTCTATTTATAAAAGCAACTTAAAATCGGTTGGTGGCGCTTCTAGTTTATTGGGTTTAAAATATGGAAGCTCTGTAATTATTGATTTTTATTAAAAATTTATGTTGATTAGAATCGTAAAAATGAGTTTTCACGAAGCCGAAATTCCGCTTTTTTTAGCAGAATTTGACCATTATAAAACAGCAATAAGAAATGTAAATGGCTGTCAGTTTTTAGAATTATATAGAGATATTGAAATACCAACCACTTTTTTCACCTATAGTTATTGGGATTCTGAAAATGATTTAAATATTTATAGAAATTCTGCGTTATTTAAAGAAGTTTGGGGAAAAACAAAAATTTTATTTATTCAAAAACCACAAGCTTGGAGTGTGGAAAAACTAATTTCACTACCCTAAAATCTTATTTTACATGAATGTAATTATTAAAAAAGAACTTTTTTCATTTTTCGCATCGCCCATTGGTTATATGGCAATTGGTGTTTTTATAGTGATTAATAGTTTATTTTTATGGATATTTCAAAATGATTTTAATATTCTACAAGCCGGATTTGCCGATTTAAGCAGCTTTTTCTACCTAATTCCGTGGGTTTTTATTTTTCTGATTCCTGCAATTACTATGAAAATGATTGCAGATGAATATCGATTAGGAACTATTGAAATATTAAAAACAAAACCAATATCAATTTGGAATATTGTACTTGGAAAATATTTAGCCGCATTAATTTTAGTGATTATTTCTTTATTGTTAACAACGGTTTATATTTATAGTATTTATGCTTTAGCCAACCCAATTGGCAATATAGATTTCGGCGCAATAATAGGTTCCTATTTCGGATTAATTTTGTTGGCTTCTACTTTTACAGCTATCGGAATTTTTACTTCCAGTTTAAGTCAGAATCAAATGATTGCCTTTATTTTAGCCGTGGTTATTTCCTATTTTTTGTACTACGGTTTCGAATATTTCAATCAATTTATAACAACTAATGCTTTTTTTATGCAACAAATTGGCATGTATCATCATTATAAAAGCATTTCAAAAGGTGTGATTGATACGCGTGATTTGATATATTTTTTAAGCGTTACTTTTTTCTTTTTATATCTAACCAAATTAAAATTAGACCATGAATAAGAAGAAAATTACTTATAAAATTCTGCTGTTATCGATGGTAATTTTGATGGTAAATATCATCGGTAAAAATGTTTTTCATCGATTTGATATCACCCAAGATAAACGCTATACACTTTCCAGTCAAACCAAAGAAATTATCGATCATATTGACCAGCCCATTTTAGTTGAAGTGTATTTAGAAGGCAATTTTCCGGCAGAATTTAAACGACTTCAACTAGAAACCAATCAAATTTTAGAAGAATTAAAATCTTTAAATTCCAATCTTGTCATCAAATTTATAAATCCTTTGCCAATTGCAGAAGAGCTGATGAATGCGGGTTTATCTCCGTCTCGTCTTACAGCGCAAGAAAATGGAATTGTTTCAGAATCCATCATTTTTCCTTGGGCGGTGATTCATTATAAAAATAATTTTGAATTGATTTCATTGCTTAAAAATAATTTTTTGGGTGATGCTGACCAACAATTACAACAATCCATTCAAAATTTAGAATTTGCTTTTGCCGATGGATTTCAAAAATTATCCAAAGAAAAATCAAAAAAAATAGCCATTTTACGTGGAAACGGTGAATTAGACGATATTTACTTAGCAGATTTTTTGCAACAACTTGGAACTCAATATCATTTAGCACCTTTTACGTTGGATTCTGTATCCAACAATCCAATTAAAACCTTGCAACAATTGTCTAATTTCGATTTGACAATCATTGCAAAACCAACCCAAAAATTTACGGATGAAGAAAAATTTACGCTCGATCAATATTTGATGAAAGGCGGAAAAACCTTGTGGTTGGTAGATCAAGTACAGGCAGAATTGGATAGTTTAATGCACAGCGGCGCATCGCCCATTATAGCGCGTGATTTAAATCTAACCGATTTATTTTTTGCTTATGGCGCCAGAATTAACAACAATGTTGTACAAGATTTATACAGCTCTAAAATAACTTTGGCAACCGGAAATATCGGAAATCAGCCACAATACAAACAGTTTTTATGGAATTATTTTCCGCTTATTATGCCCAAAAATAATCATGTAATTAATAAAAATCTGGAGCCAATTCAGTTAAAATTTCCGAGTAGTATTGATACTTTATCCAATAAAATTAAAAAAACAATTTTATTAGAAAGTTCTGCTTTGTCAAAAATTGAAGGAGTTCCAACTATAATTTCTTTAGAAAGTATTTTAAACAAACCAAATCCCGAACAATTTAAAGCATCACCAAAAATTTTCGGTATTTTATTGGAAGGTAATTTTGAATCGGGCTATAAAAACAGGGTTCAACCTTTTAAAACATTAGATTTTAAAACGGAAAGCACAGCTACTAAAATGATTTTAATTGCAGATGGAGATTTGATTGCCAATCAGGTACATCAAGGAAAACCTTTGCCTTTAGGACAAGATAAATGGACAAATGAAACCTATGGCAACAAA
>CAMTWE010000160.1:0-10156 GCA_947085395.1 uncultured Bacteroidota bacterium
AATAATAAAGTTGCCATTCAAAATATAGTAGATGATTTTGTTAAGAATGGAATACTATACAAACAATATAATTTTGATAAAGCTGCATTATTTCATTTTCAACAAATGGTAACAATTCAACAAAAGGAAAAGAATAGCAATAAAGAAGAATTGATTAAAATAATTAGAAGCGGAATGGCTGTATTGATAGATAAATAAATAAATAAAGTAATTATATTAATTTCATTAAAAAAGGGCACTTCACACAAAGTGTCCTTTTTCAATATTAACCATTATTATTAATCTACTAACCTTCATATTAATGGTATTATAATTCAAAAAAAAAATGAATTATAAATTTTTTGCTAATACAAACAAATTTGTATTGGATGAACGATACCACCAAATTTATTGAAATAGAAAAAATTAGGTGATAAGGAGTTAATCAATGTTTTTTTAGAATCAGACTTGATATTCATAATCTTAGAGGTGGATCTGTGAATTAATTTTTGAGTCTTCATATATATAGTATTAGTATTAAATTATTTTTTAGGTGTAAAGTTTTTAAATAATCCATCTTTATAAAAAATGACAATTTGCTCAATTACATCTTGATTGTTATTTGACAAAGAAGAGAAAGTTTCTTCTGGTGTATGCTGTGTTAATTTAGTGTCTATAGGAAATTCTAATTTTTGTTGTTCAATATTTGATGTTGCTGAGAATTGCGTATTTGATTTTTCTTGAGATTTATTTTCATTTAAAGGAAATTCACCAATACCATTTACTAACCAATATAAATCAACTTCTGGAAAAGCATCCAAAACTTTCATAACAAAATCTAAGCTGGGATTGTTTCTACCAGATAATAGATGCGAAATACTGGATCGTTGAACGTTTAAACGATCAGCAAAACTAGAGGGAGTTAATTCATAATACTCCATTACTATCTTTAAACGATCTGCTACTTCCATGTAATTTACATATGTTAATTAAATAAACACATCACAAATGTAAATAACAAAATTAACATATGCAAACTTTTATAAATAAATTTATTTTTAAGTTTTAATTATAAATTATAACAACATATTAATATATACCAACTAAATGTAAGTACAGTATTTATTAATAGCTTATAAACTTATATATTTAATTAGTTAGGATTCATATCATTTATAAAATTTATCATATTCTGCAGCTTAATTATTATAGTTAGATATTATATTATGTAACTTAAATGCATTATAATACTTAACATTAGTAATTATATACTTATTATAATGATAAATTTATAACTATATATAAGTAATTATATAAAATATAGAACTTACTATCATATAATAAATATAAATACGTTACTAAATTCAAAATTAAGTTATAAAAAGTAACTATAATAACAACATCTACTTATAATATGTTATCATTAATTAATAATTTAGAAATATATATAATATTAAATGAAATTTTATTACATAATGTAACTTAAAACTTATAAAAACTTATAAAAATTAACTATAAATATAAATATAGGTTTTATAATAACATAATAAGAGAGTTTACACTTACATTTTATAATTTTAGTACCATTATGCATTAGCTACTAAACCTTAATTAAACCTCAGGTATATAATTTTAATGAATAAATAATAAATTGTGTATTTACATTTGTAAACATACGCCATATGTAAATAATGATTAACAATTTTAAATACTTACAGATTTATACAAAAAGTAACATATTTATAATTAAATAAAAAGCGCAAGTAATATAACTTAACTAACAGATTTATATATATATAAACATCAAGTATAGAGATTGTTTATTGTAATGGAATTAAGAAATACATTGTACTTACAATTTAACACTTGTAAATAATCTGTGGTATAATATTAATGTACAAATGTAAATTATATTTATTTTACATTTGTAAAAAAAAGATTGAAATGCTAAATAGTTTAGAAATAATAAAGTGGTACAACACTATTTATGAAAAGAAAATTACTGGACTACAAATCACTGTAGCGAAGTTAAAACCAATTTTAATTCATCAACAAAATTTTACGCTAAAGGAAATAGGTACATCAGAAGAAGATTTGCCCATTTATTCTTTAAAAATCGGACTTGGAACGCAGAAAGTTTTGATTTGGTCTCAAATGCATGGAAATGAAAGCACAGGAACAAAAGCAATTGTTGATTTTATTGCAATGGTAGAATCGAATCTATTTAAATCATTTAATGAGTTGTTAATTAATAATTTAACAATCCTATTTATTCCGATTTTGAATCCAGATGGAGCAGAAATTTTTACGCGTGAAAATGCAAACGGAATTGATTTAAACCGTGATGCAGTCGATTTAAAAGCCAAAGAAAGTAAGTTATTAAATACAGTCTTAAAAGAATTTCAACCTGATTTTTGTTTTAATCTACATGACCAACGAACTATTTTTAATGTAGCTGGAACAAACAATCCTGCTACTATTTCATTTTTAGCACCTTCGGTTAATGTAGAAAGAACCTTAACAGATTCTAGAAAAAAGACCATGAGTGTAATTGTTGCAATGAATAAGTTGCTACAACAATTAATTCCCAATCAAGTTGGCAGATATACCGATGAATTTTATCCTACAGCTACTGGTGATAATTTCCAAAAAGCGGGATATCACACCATTTTAATTGAAGCCGGTCATTTTAAAGATGATTATGATAGGGAAGAGGTAAGAAAATTTAATTTTTTAGCACTATTACAAGGTTTAGAATTTATTGCTACCACTCAAAATTTTGAAGAATATTTATTGTATTTTGAAATACCAAATAATGATAAACGCTTTTTTGATGTGATTTATAGAAATACTTTGTATGAAAATAAGATTCAAGATGTTGCTTTTCAGTACCAATTTAAACTAATCAATCAAAAATTAGAAAAGTTATTAACATTAGAAAAAGTGGGTGATTTATCCACTAATATTGGTCATTTAGAAGAGAATTTTCATGGAAATACTTTTTTTTAAGTATAATTTGATGGATTCTTAATAATTAATACTTTTTATTTAATTTTTTTTATTTAATTTTGTGCTATGATTATGATTATTAAATATACTTCATTATGAAAAAATATGTTTTAGATGAAATAGATCATCAAATTTTAGATGTCCTTATCGAAAATGCCCGTACCCCTTTTACTGACATAGCTAAACAATTATTAGTATCTGCAGGAACTATTCATGTACGCGTTAAAAAAATGGAGGATGAAGGTGTTATTAAAGGTTCTACATTAACAGTAGATTATGAGAAAATGGGATATTCATTTATCGCCCATGTCGGAATCTATCTTGAAAAAACAATGTACACCAAACAAGTTATGGAAGATTTGAAGAAAATTCCTTTTGTAACTGTAGCTTACATTACTGCTGGTAAATACAATATTTTTTGTAAAATTCGTGCAAAAGATACCAATCATGCCAAAGAAATTATTTTCAAAATTGATGATATTGAAGGTGTTGTAAGAACTGAAACAATGATTTCTTTAGAAGAAACCATTAATGATAAGAAAAGATTACTACATTCTATTTTTAGAGAGTTATAATAATATTTTCTTTACCAAATTAAAAAACCACCCCGCATTTGCGGGGTGGTTTTTTATATTTTATACTAAACTGGCGTTTCTATAGCTTTTATTAATAATGCTGCGTGTTTATGTGGCTTAATTGCTTCAATAAAAGCATCATGAGAAATAATATTTGTTTGACTAATCCAATACGAAATAGCGCTTAAAACAGCACTTCTTTTTCCAACTTTTTTTGTAAATGATTTACTAATGATATTTTTAGCTGTAATTGACAATAAATCATCGGCAATAATCATGGTATCATCTTTTATCAGATTATTTGCTTTAACAAAACCATCTTCTGTCATGATAAAAATAACATCTGGTTTATCTAAACCTGTATAATTAATGGGTTTACGAGATAAAATTACTTCAGCAATTGAAAAACCTGTTCCAACTGTTACCGGATATTCTCCTTTCATAGTAGCATACAATCCACTTAACATACCCGCTTTTGCAAGCAATTCTGCAGCTAATTGGATTCCGCCACCAGCAGAACCGGCTAATAAAATTCCATATCTTTCATCAACAATAGCATTAAATTTGCCTTTTATAATTTCTACTTTATCTAAAAGGGAAGTAGTTTCTATATAATCAACTTCATTCACTTTTCTATAATTTAAAAGTGCTTCGGCTTCTTCAGAAAAATCATCCAATTCTTTTATTTTTTGGAGACCGTAAGACGGACAAACGCTTGCTAGTTCTAACAAAGTAAAACCTTGCGTTTCCACTGCAAACTTAATACTTTCTGTAAAGTTTGCAGGCGAAATTACCCGCGCACTGCTCACGGCACCTGCTTGATGCGCCAATCTTACTATGTCAAAAGGAGGAACACCTTCTTCAACTTGACGCAATTCTTTAAATTTATCGGTAGAAAGTCCACTAATTTGCCCACCCGTCATACCGTAAAGTAAGTTGTTAAAAACTAACAAAGTAATATCAATATTTCTTCTGGCTGCTTCTAATAAATGTTGTAAACCAATAGTTGCTCCGCCATCACCTTGTATCACAATTACTTTTTTATTGCGATTAGATAAACCCATGGCAACGCCTAAACCCAATGCTGGCGCTCTACCATGTAAACCATGAACGGTATGTGTTGCAAATAAAGGATCAACCAAACCACTGCAACCAATATCACTTACAATAATGATATCTAGCGGATTATAACCCAATTCTATAAAAGCTTTTGAAATACTATTTACAATAACGCCATGTCCACATCCTGGGCAAAATGGCATTTTTATATCGGTTAAAATGGCATTTTTCATAAGGCAATTGCTTTAATAATATCAGATGGACTAATCATAAAACCAATTTTATTGACTTGTTTGATGTTTTTTCTGGATATTTTTCCATAAATAATTTCTTTGTACTGTCCGCCAATATTTTCTTCAACAAAAATAACTTGCTGATAACTATCCATAATATCTGTAATTTTTTCAGAAACAGGTAATAATGTTTTTACAATGAGCAAAGATATTTTATGATTGTTTTTACGAATTTCTTCAACGGCATCACGAGATGCATCCGCAGAAATTCCGTAACTTACAATTAAATGTTTACTATCTTTTTGCTTATCATATTCAAAAAAGGTGTATTCATTCAATCTTTTCTCCATTTTTTCTTTTAATCGGATGGTGTTAGCTAAAGCATTTGGAGAATTTTTCTGAATCATGCCATCATCATCATGGGTAGATGAATTTAACCTTACTAAATGTTCTTCATTGCCAACTGCTACAAAAGGCGGAACATAATTAGCACCAGATTTATAGGTTTTATAAGGTAAATCAATTGTTTCATTAACATTGGTTATTTTATTGATTTCGTGTAATTTAGAGATGTCAAAACTTTTTTGAGTCATCACCATTTCTTTTGAAGTTAACAAAATAACAGGCGTTCTTAAATTGATGGCTGTTCTGATACTTTCTTCGGTAAGTTTCCACGCATCTTCAAAATTAGAAGGGCAAAAAACAGGAATTGGATATCCACCAGAAATTAAACCGTTGATAAAACTTAAATCGCCTTGAGCGCCTGTAGTAGCAGAGCCGGTACTGGGTCCAAGACGTTGCGTTATGATGAGTAACATGGGCAGTTCCATCATATAAGCCATATTAAAAGTTTCAGCCATCAACGCTAATCCTGGAAATGCTGTTGCTGTAACAGGAAATTTACCTGCAGCAGATAAGCCAGCCATCCATTGCAAAACAGTAATTTCATCGGGTCCGGCTAAAAATAAAGGAAATCTTTTTGACCCGTATGAATAAAATTTATTAGAAGGCGTTATTGGATAGCCAATAAAAGCATCGGCTCCTGCTTTTACACATGCTTCGGTAATTAATAAAGACGCATCGGTAAACACCATATTGGGTGATTTAGTTTCCAAATTGTAGAATGTTTAATTTAATAATCGATGATAAAATTACTGAAATTAGTTGACCATTAATCAATTATCTTATAAATAAAATCAATACAAGTAATGGTTTATTTCTATGAATTTAAAGTAATATTGTTATGAATTAAATACTAATAGAGGTGAGAAAAGTTAAAATAATTTACTTTAGAATTGAATATTTAATATTTTTGATGTGTAAAATTTATTTTTTTCGTAAATTTACCAACCCTTCTAACGTATAATCATTTTTTAATATGTTACTAAACAATCAAGATTTTTATAAAATATGCTTTGATAATTCTAGAGAAGGAATTATTGTTGTTAATGAATTTGGTGAAATATTAATAGCTAATAATAGCATTGAGAAAATATTTGGTTATAAACCCGAGGAGCTTTTAAATCAAAATATGAGTATTTTACTTCCACAATCGGTAAAAAAACAACATGAAAAAAACATTGCAGCTTATCATCACAAACCTTATGATAGAAATGATTTTGACAAGAGAGATTTATATGGAATCCATAAAAATGGTCAAAAAGTTGAAGTAATAATTGGTCTTAATCATTTTAAAATTGATGGAAAAGATTTTGTGAAAGCATTTATTACAGATATTAGTGATTATAAAAAAAAAGAACAAATTTTTAGAAGTAAAAATTATTTGCTAGAGCAAGAACTCAAAAACAAGAACAAAGAGTTACGAGCTAAAAATAAATTGTATAGAGATACCAATAAAGTGCTATTGGTTGAAATTAAAAATAAAATTATTGCTGAAAAAAAAGCCAAAAATGCACTTGAAAAAGAGATTGAGTTAAACAATTTAAAAACAAAGTTTTTATCATTAGCATCGCATGAATTTAGAACGCCACTTACCGGAATTTTAACTTCAGTTACTTTATTAGGGAAACATCTGCAAAATAATTCAACTGAAAAAGCAGTAAAACATATTGAAGTTATAGCGTCTATGGTGCATCATTTAAATAGTATTTTACAAGATTTTCTGGCCTTAGAACAAATTAGTAAAGGTGAAATTAAGTATCAGTATAAACCTATGAATGTTGTGGAATTAATTGATAAAATTAAAACAGACTCTAAAGCAATTCTTAAGAAAAATCAGAAAATAAAATTTATTAAATATAACTCAAACAAAGAAATTATAAATGATGCTAGAATAGTTACAATTATCATCACCAATTTATTGTATAACGCTATAAAATACTCTTTAGAAGGCAGTATTATTGAAATTGAATCAAAAATTAAAGATAATAAACTCATTATTTCAATAAAAGATGATGGAATTGGAATTCCAATAGACGATCAAAAACATATTTTTGTACGTTTTTTTAGGGCTAAAAATGCAGTAGATATTCAGGGTACAGGAATTGGACTAAATATTATAAAAGGTCATGTTGACGGACTTGGAGGCACTATTACTTTTAAAAGTAAAGAAAATATTGGAACCATTTTTAAGGTAGAATTACCAAATTATATAATCAAATAAATAGTTAAGAATATGAAATAGCCATGTTTGCAAAAACACAAACTTTGATGAAAATATATTAATCAAACTGGCGTATTCCATAACCTGTCCCGATTTTTCGGGATGACATATTAAAAAACAAATAAAATATTCACATATGAAAAAGGTATTATTAATAGAAGATGATGATATTGTTAGAGAAAATACTGCCGAAATACTAGAACTGGCAAATTATCTAGTAGAAACTGCTAAAAATGGCAGAATTGGTATTGAAAAGGCAAAATCGTTTTTGCCAGATATTATTCTTTGTGATATTATGATGCCCGAAATTGATGGGTATGGCGTGTTGCAAATTCACTCTAGAGAGCCACTTATTGCTAAAATCCCGTTTATTTTTATCACAGCTAAAACAGAACATGCTGAAGTTAGGAAAGGAATGAATTTAGGTGCCGATGATTATATATTTAAACCATTTCAAGAATCAGAATTACTTAGTGCCATTGAAAGTAGATTGAAAAGGAGGGAAGCGTTTGATAATCAATTAATTACTATTAATGATGGGCAAATAAAAACAATTGATGATTTATTGTTTCCAGAAAATTTATTGGTTTACAAAAAAGAAAATACAATATATAGTGAAGGAAATAATAGTAAATATCTTTATTTCATTAAAAAAGGAGAGGTAAAAACTTATAAAATAACTTCTGATGGAAAAGAATTAATTACAGGCATGTATAAAGATGGTGATTATTTTGGTTACAGTTCATTTTTTATAAAATTACCACATAGTGAAAATGCAGTGGCTATTTCTAACTGCAATATTTATAAAATTTATAAAGAAGATATTATAGATTTAGTCCAAAACAATCATCTTTATGCTATTGATTTAATTGAGCGTTTGGCTAGCAATGTAAAAGAAGTAAAAGATCAATTGCTGCAAATGGCCTATGGATCTGTTCGCATAAAAACAGCTGCAACCTTATTAAATTTAGCACAAAAATCTGTTGTAGAAAATGAAATTAAAATTTGTAGAAGCGATTTAGCAAGTTTAACTGGAATTGCAAAAGAAACACTCATCAGAACTCTTACAGATTTTAAACAAGAAAGATTGATTGAGACTTCTAGAAATGTTGTAAAAATTATCAATCTAGAAAAATTAAAAAAAATATTATAACTTCATTATTGTACTAAATTATTAAACCTTTAAAAATCAACATTTAATTTAATTAAAATCATTGCATAAATCATTTTTATTTCTTAATTTTAGTGAAATCATTAAAACTGATGAAAAATGAAAAATATACTTCTTCCTACCGATTTTTCTGAAAATGCATGGAATGCAATACGATATGCCATGGAACTTTTTAAAGATGAACCCTGTAATTTTTATGTTTTTAACTCATTTAGATTGCCCGCTTATACCACCGATGATTTTATGGTTTCTTCTACCAATGACGGTTTAGAAGAAGCTTTATATACAAAATCAAGTGAAAGTTTAGACAAAGTTTTACAAAAAATTAATAAACTTGAAAAAAATCCAAAACACACTTTTAGAAAAATATCAGCATATAATTTCTTTTTAGAAGCAATTAAAGAAGAAGTTTCTAAAAATGATATTGACCTTATTGTGATGGGAACCAAAGGAGCAACTGGCGCTAAAGAAATTTTTATTGGCACCAATACAGGAGATGTAATCAGTAAAGTACAAGTTCCGTTAATCGTAATTCCAGAAAATACAATTTTTAAACAACCCAAAGAAATTGCTTTTCCTACCGATCATGAGGTATTTTACAAAAGAAAATCACTTAATACACTCATAAAAATTGCAGAATTACATCAATCTACCATTAGAATTGTACATGTTAGTTTAGATAAATCTGTATTAACAACAGACCAATTAACCAATAAAAACTTTATGTTAGAATGTTTAGAAAAAATCAATCATACCTATCATACCCTTCATAATTTGATGTTAGAAGATGCTTTAAGTTGCTTTACCCAAAGTAGAGATATTGATATGATTGCCATGGTACCAAAAAATCTCAATTTCTTTCAAAAAATATTTTTTAAACCTAAAGTAGAAGAAATTAGTTATCACACTAAAATACCTTTATTAATATTACATAAAAAAGATTAAAAAATGAATATATCCATTTTTTTGGCAGAATTTTGGGGATGGTATTTGATAATATTTTGTGTCATTTTATTAATAAACCCAAAAAGAATCATGCAAATGTTTGATTATGTAAAAGATGAAAAGTTACTTTTTATCATATCTTTTATAGCCATCATCATCGGATTAATCAATATTTTAATTCACAATATTTGGACTACAGATTGGCGCATTTTCATCACATTATTTGGGTGGATTGCCCTATTTAAAGGAATAATATTTTTTTCATTTCCAAATATTGCAAAAAAAGAACTGATGAAATTTCGTAAAAATTGGGTGCTAATTATTTTAATATTCATGTTTTTTATGGGTATATATTTATTAAATAAAGTGTACCATTTTTTAATTTATTAAATTGATGATTATAATCATTTATTGGACTGATTGAAATCATAGTTATAAGTTAATAATTGTAGTAATTTTAACCCAATAAAGTTCTTGAAAATTTTATGGGAGTTGATTTTCGAGTGAAAAATATGATGTTCTTACCTTCAAAAGTAAGCGCATTTTTGGGGAGATTAATTAG
>CAMTWE010000161.1:0-3875 GCA_947085395.1 uncultured Bacteroidota bacterium
GTAAATCAAAATGGGTGGTTTGTTGAAAGTGAATTCTGTCTGACTCATTCAGCAAAACCTTTGCATTTTCTTTAATGATTTCCGAAAAATCCCAAGATTTATTATCTTCAATATTTTGGAGGGCGTAATCAATTAAAAAATTGGTTAATTCGGTGTCTTTTCCAATCTGAGCGATTAATTGTTCAACTGCTAAATCCAATAATATTTTTGATTTGAGTTCCACCTCAAAATTGAGGGGCAAACCCAAATCAAAAGCAAAACTCCTAATTAATTTATGGGTAAAACTATCAATGGTAGAAACGCTAAACGAACCGTATTTGGTTAATATTTGCTGTAAAACTTTTTGCGCTTTTTGATGAATTGTTTGGGTGTCTAATTTTGTTTCTTCTGCAATTTTCAGCAACATATCGGTCGGATTGCTTAAAATACCTTCATCTGCAAACTGACGAAGGTTTTTAACAATCCGCTCTTTCATTTCATTAGCTGCTTTATTGGTAAAAGTGATGGCCAAAATATGCTGAAATTGGTCTGGATTGTTGCTTTTCAACACTATTTTGAGGTATTCTTTTACCAGTGAAAATGTTTTACCGCTACCGGCAGAAGCGTTGTAAATTTGAAATGTAGCAATATTTTCCATAGTAGCTATTTCAACGCAAAATACGGAATTATTGAGTTAAATTCTATTTATTTTTTTTGATAGTTTTAAACCCAAATGCACCATTTTTCTAGCGCTGCATTTGAGTTTAACTGGCTTTTTTATGAGCTGTAATCTTGTTAAGTCTATGAAAATTAAACTACAAAATGCGATTGATAGTTTATAAAGCTAATTATTTTTTTCTTTTCCGGTAAAAGTTATGGATGGTTTTGCGTGATAATTAGCTCTTTTCCAAAAGCGTAGTAAAAAATCAATATCTTTTAAATACAATTTTCCAATACCCTCATTAAAAAATGGCAAATTTTTCTTACAATTGTCTATACAAAACAAAGCCAATTCTGTTGACATTTCATCGGAGATTAACAAAAACATAATATCATCCGTACTTTGTTCAATGTCAAAGAAAGGATTATTGGGTAATGGAAAGGCACTATTTACAGACAATGCTATCTCTACGCCACTTTTAGGATTAAAAAACACCAAACCAGCGTCTGCTACTTTGGTAAAATCTCTCTTTTCATCATTTGTGCCAAAAAACCCATCATTACGTGCTCTTTGTTTTGCTTCTTCTATTTCTTTGGCAGATAAATTTAATGCGTTATTAAAATATTCCGTATAACTTTTAATATATGCTTCTATTTTTTCAGATGCCATAAATGCAATTTGTGATCCATTGTTAAAATCTATAAATGCTTTAAACTGCTTATTAAGCATATCTGCTGTTTCTTTTTTTTGATGGTCTAAAAAATTAACCGCTATCCTACTTGTTGTTGAATTTTTTTCATCCAAAATTAAATCTGGATTGAAAGATTGTGTATAAAACACCCCGGAAAACCACCATTCATCCTTCCACAAAGCAATGCCTATAAACAATATTTCATCTATTTCTATCAATGCATCAGAATAGTCAAAAGATTTTTTTGTTAAGTTAAATTTTTTGCTTGATGCTATATGTTCTAAGAAGATATCATTATTGTCCTGTCCTTTGTACAAAAAGTATCCACTTATTCTTTGCGATATGCTTTTGAAATTTTCACTAAGCATATGATTTTTTCCTAAAATTTCTGCAGCCCATTCTTTCCCTGTTAAACTTAATAATTGCGTATGAATTTTATGAAGGGTGTTATCCCTATTTTCGTTTAAGAACATCCTTATATTCTCATTATCTTTATTTTCTTCTATTATTTCATGTTCTTGCTCTCTTAATTTTAGCAAAGTATCAGGATAAAATAGATAGGTTTTAAATAGAATTGTGTCAATTAGCTTTCTTGCGGTATAAAAGTCCTCTTCATTTTCATCTATCTGATAAAACGATTTTAGGTACACATTCTCTGGGGCATATTCCCACGCCTCATCAAACACACGCATTACTTTTTCTGCTATTTCTACAATAAAATCGTTATAGGGTGCAATAAATTTTTCTTCTTGCACCGTATTGAGAAAATACCAAATTAAAAAGCTAATATCCTGATAATTTATTTCACCCTCGTAATATTCATCTAATATGTAAAACGGCAGCTGTTTTTTGTAGAATCGCTTATGTGTTTTAACAAAAGAGCTCCAAATGTTTGTCTCTGATATTAAATCTTCGAGGTATGAAGTTAAAAAACACGCTAAATTATTAAGTTCTTTTTGGTCTATATGCATTTGTAAGACAAATGACTGTTTATTTGTTGTAATAGCACTTTTAACATTATTACATATTTTAAGGTAATAACTGTCTGTTGCAGTTTGTTTATCGTATGGTTTAAATTCTAACCATTTTTTTATATAAATTCTTTTATCCATTTAGATTAATTTGTTGTTGTTTTGTATCGCCAACTTACCGCCAAAGTCAGTTTGTATTATAACTGTTTTTTAATTAATCAAAAATAGAAAAAAGTAGGTAAAAAATGGATTTGAAATGATATATTCGCTTTAAAAATTTGCAGTTATTGGTTTGGTACTTATTCTTGAGAAAGAATTTTTTGCACCTAACTTTCTAAAATAGACATAGGATTTAGCACAAATTGAAATATTTTATAATTCCGAATTAAAGTTAGTCAACATCTTTGTCAAAGTTTTGAACTTTGACAAAGATTGAAGTAACATCCCTAAATTTTTATACCCTTATTATCAAAGTTAATTCGGTTTTTGTCATTTCAGTTTTGTAACAATATTTCTCTTACAGAAATACTATCTTTGTTGAAAATTTTCTTTTGAGCATCGCTAAAATTCAACATCATTTTGAGCAAGCTGCGCAATTAAAACTATTGCAAGCATACTTAATAAGCAATAAAAATAAGCTGATTATAAACGGATTAACCGGCTCTGCCTTGTCTTTTGTGTTGGCAGAGATTTATAAAAATGCTGCGCAATCTATACTGTTAATTTTAGAGGAAAAAGAAGAGGCGGCTTATATTTTTAATGATTTGGAGGAACTGATTCCAGATAAACCCTTGCTATTTTATCCGGCATCCTATAAACGTCCATATCAAATTGAAGAAACAGACAATGCTAATATTTTGTTGCGATCTGAGGTTTTAAATAAAATTAGCTCTAACAAAAAACCACTTTTTACGGTCACTTATCCCGATGCTTTATTCGAAAAAGTGGTGACCAAAAGCACGTTAAAGAAAAATACTTTAACCGTTGGTGTGGGCGATTCTATTTCGCTCGATTTTGTCAATGAAGTGCTTTTTGAATACCAATTTCAACGTGTAGATTTTGTTTCGAGTCCGGGAGAATTCTCGGTTCGCGGCGGGATTGTCGATGTTTTTTCTTTCTCTAATGACAAACCTTACCGAATCGAATTTTTTGGCGATGAGGTAGAAAGTATCCGAACTTTTGATATCGAAACACAACTTTCTTTACAAAAACTCCAGAAAATTCAGCTGTTGCCCAATATTGAAAATAAAGCGATGTTAGAAAATCGGGAATCATTTTTACAGTATATCCCAAATAATACCCTCATCATTCATAAAAATAAAGATTTCATTTTCGGTCAGTTAGACAAGTTGTTTGAAAAAGCGGAAAGGGCATTTCAAAATGCTGCCAATTTATTACAAACTACCGCACCACTTAACTTATTTACCAGCGGAAATGAATTTAGCCAATTGTTAACTGCTTTTAAAACCATTCAACTCGGCACTTTTGAAAATACTGATTTAAGCGATGAAACCATCGTTTTTAATACCAAACCACAACCCTCATTTAACAAACATTTTGAATTGCTTTTTGA
>CAMTWE010000162.1:0-1508 GCA_947085395.1 uncultured Bacteroidota bacterium
GATAAATATCAAACATTATTAGGCGTAACGGGCTCTGGAAAAACATTTACCGTTGCCAATATTATTGAATTAACCCAAAAACCTACCTTGGTTTTAGCGCATAACAAAACCTTGGCTGCTCAGCTTTACGCTGAGTTTAAGCAGTTTTTTCCTGATAATGCGGTGGAATATTTCGTTTCTTATTATGATTATTATCAACCAGAAGCTTATCTACCAGTTACCAATACCTATATTGAAAAGGATTTATCCATCAATGATGAAATAGAAAAATTGCGATTGAGAACCACTTCTTCCCTACTTTCGGGCAGAAGAGATGTGATTGTGGTTTCTTCCGTTTCTTGTTTATACGGAATTGGAAATCCGGTTGAATTCAAGAAAAATGTCATCAACATCAAAGTCGGACAACAAATTTCACGTACCAAATTTTTGTATCAACTTACCACTAGTTTATATTCCAGAACCGATACAGAAATAAAAAGCGGCACCTTCAAAGTGAAAGGTGATACTATTACCATTTTTCCATCTTATGGTGATGTTTCTTATAGAATTCACTTTTTTGGCGATGAAATTGAAGAAATAGAAAACTTTGATATGCTGAACAATTCCAGCATCGAGAAATATGAAAATTTGACTATTTATCCGGCTAATATTTTCGTGACTTCACCCGATGTGCTTCAAAATGCCATCCATGCCATACAGGAAGATATGGTTAAGCAAGTAAATTATTTCAAAGAAATTGGCAAACATTTGGAAGCTAAACGTTTGGAAGAACGCACCGAATTTGACCTGGAAATGATTCGCGAATTGGGTTATTGCTCTGGAATTGAAAACTATTCTAGGTATTTAGATGGCAGAGAAGCCGGAACGCGCCCTTTTTGTTTAATCGATTATTTTCCTGATGATTATTTGATGGTTATTGATGAAAGCCACGTTACCATTCCGCAAACACACGCCATGTACGGTGGCGACCGATCTAGAAAAGAAAATTTAGTGGAATACGGATTTAGATTACCCGCTGCCATGGATAACCGTCCGTTAAAATTTGATGAATTTGAAAACATCCAAAATCAGGTTATTTATGTAAGTGCTACTCCGGCAGATTATGAACTCCAAAAATGCGAAGGCGTGGTGGTTGATCAATTGATTCGTCCAACTGGATTGTTAGATCCAATTATTGAAATTAAACCTAGTTTAAATCAAATTGATGATTTAATCGAAGAAATTCAGTTAAGAGTTGAAAAAGATGAACGGATTTTAGTTACAACTCTAACCAAAAGAATGGCAGAGGAATTGACAAAATATTTGTCTAGAATTCACATCAGATGTCGTTATATCCATTCTGATGTTGATACGATTGAACGGGTTGAAATTATGCAGAACTTGCGCAAAGGTTTGTTTGATGTTTTAATCGGCGTCAATCTTTTACGCGAAGGATTGGATTTACCCGAAGTTTCTTTAGTCGCTATTTTGGATGCCGATAAAGAAGGTTTTTTGCGTTCGCATCGATC
>CAMTWE010000163.1:0-18187 GCA_947085395.1 uncultured Bacteroidota bacterium
ACAGTTTTTGACAATTATTTTAAAGCCATTGGCGGTAAAGAAAAAGCGAATAGCATTAAAAGTGTGCTAACCACATCCGAAGCATCTTTACAAGGAATGACTTTGCAAATGACCACCAAACAAATGACACCTAATAAATTTTTTATGGCAA
This sequence comes from uncultured Bacteroidota bacterium, assembly GCA_947085395.1. Lineage (GTDB taxonomy): Bacteria > Bacteroidota > Bacteroidia > Flavobacteriales > Flavobacteriaceae > JAGXRT01. The sequence goes on from CAMTWE010000163.1 coordinate 152, forward strand.
TGTCTATGATGGGTAATGTTATAAATCAGCAAGTATTTGATGGCGAAAAAGGATATGCAATGCAAATGGGACAAAAAATGCCGCTTCAAGGCGAACCCTTAGATAAACTTAAAGAAACTACTTTTCCTTTTCCGGAAAACGGATATCTTAAAAAAGCGCAACTTTTAAAAGTTGAACCAATTGACGGGAATGATGCTTTTGTGGTTAAAGTAGGGGATGAAGTTACCGTTTATTATGATGTTAAAAGTGGTTTAAAAATTAGTGAATCTACCACTCAGAAATTGCCAAACGGACAAGAAATGACTCAAACTGTTAAGTATGCAGATTATAAAGAAGTAGGCGGCGTTAAATTTCCTCACACTTTAAAAATGGCTGTTGGGCCACAATTAATCGATTTAGTTGTAAAAGAGATTAAAGTGAATCTAGGAGTTACACTAGCAGATTTTCAATAACGATTTAATTTATCACATCAAAAAAAGCGGTTGAATTTTCAATCGCTTTTTTTATTGGCAATATAAACACCGGTTAAAATAATGATGGCTGCAATAAATTGTAGCATATCAAATTTTTCACCATCTGCAACGCCCCACATCACTGCAACAATAGGAATAATATAAGTTACCGAGGAAGAAAATACGGTTGATGAAATTTGAATCAATTTATTGAATAAGACTTTTGCCAAAGCGGTTCCGGCAAGTGCCAAGATAATGACATCTATTAATGATGCTTTGATAGTTTCGTTATATTCAAAAGTGCTAAAAAAGTTGGTAAAGTATAAAACTGCCAAAGCAGGAATAATCAACAATAAAAACTGACCCGTTGTAATGCTTAAAGAATCTAAGTCGTTTAAATGTTTTTTTACAATATTTACATTGAATGAGTAGCCCAAGGTAGAAATAACTGCAAACAATGCATAACTGTAGTTCTGATGCGCGTTGAGTTGCACACCTTCAAAAATTAAAAGCGCAGTTCCGGCAAATCCGATTAAAATTCCAATTAATTGTACTCTTCTAAAAGCAACGCCAAAAAATAAAGCGCCAATAATAATAGTATCTAAGGGTAATAATGAATTTAAAATAGAGGCCACAGAACTATCGATACCTTGAATGGCAAATGCAAATAAAAATGATGGGAAAAAAGAACCTAAAACGGCAGTCCAAAAAATATGCTTCCACTGATGTTTTTGAATTTTTAAAATACTTTTAGCACCAATTAAAAGCAATACAAATGCAGTTACTAAAATCCTGATTCCACCAATTTGATAAGGAGTAAAGCCAACTAATGCTTTTTTGATAAGTATAAATGAACTTCCCCATATTAAAGAAAGTACTACTAAAATTAACCACCTTAATTGATTGTTATTCATCTGTAATTTTCAAACCGTAAAGTTCTAATAAATAAAGAAATTACATTTATTTATGACATTTATTTTTTGATTTTCTTAATTAATTAAACTTCAATAAGTTCAATTATTGAGTGTCAATTTTTTTTTATTAATTATTTGTTAAAATTTCATGAATATTATTTGGTAATTAATTTATTTTATCAATATCTTTGTAGTCTTAATTAAAAAATTTAAATTTTTAAAAGATGAAATTATTAAACGGATTATTAGTTGTTGCTTTTGTAAGCATGTTAGCTATCTCTTGTAAAGATGCTAAGCCAGCTGAAGAAGTAGTTGAAGAGCCAGCTGTTGAAGAAGTTGCTGTTGACACTACTGTTGTTGCTGACACTACTGCTGTTGCTACTGAAGTAGCTCCAGTGTAATTTTGATTTTAGTTGCTGTATAGCTCCTAAAACAAATTCAAAAAATTAAAGCCACGCTTAGCGTGGCTTTTTTATTTGCTATCATTTCCATTCTTAAAAAATTAATAAAAAAATTAATTCTTCCATTTAAAAGTTTCTATTATATGTCTGATGTCTTTTTCTAAATATCTTACAGCTGGTATAATAGAATCATAATGTGGTTTTGAATAAAAATAAAGGGATCCGGTTACTACATTTTTAGCACTATCAGTTAAATGAAATTGAATGTTAGATGCCGCATTGCCTTCTACAAAAAACATTTTGCCATAAACCTTACTTTCTGCATGATTAAAAGATTGAGAATTAATAGCATCTGCTTTAACAGTATGCTCAAAGGTTAATTTTTCTACCTCTTTTAAAACCGCGTCTAAATTATCATTCACCGGCCGATAGGTTATAAAAATAGTCGCTTTTAATTTTTGATAATTTAACTCCATCCAACAATTATTATGGTATTTGATGGTTGCAAATTCTGATTTTTCAAACTCGTAATTGCAATTATTCTGAATTAAATCATATTTCGGACTTGGATATTCTAACTTTAAATAGCCCTTAGGTTTTGGAAAAACCTCTTCTTTACAAGAAATAAGTAGAATAGCGCTGAGAAATATTACTATAAGTATGGTTTTAAAATTAATCATCTAATAAAAATTTTTGATTTTGATTTTATTCAACGCTATTTAAAAGGGTAACTTTTATTTGTTTGATGCGTTTTCTGTCTAGCAATTCTACTTTAAATTTGAGATTTGAGAAGGTTACTTCTTCGTTTTTGCGCAAAAATCTGCCTGTAATTTCCAGTATAAATCCGGCAATGGTTTCTGATTCTCCTTTAGATTCTTCAAAAATAGCTTCGTCCAAATCTAACACTTTATAAAAATCTTTAAGCGTTGTTTTACCATCAAATAAATAATTGTGTTGATCTATTTTGGTGTAAAATAAATCTTCATCATCAAATTCATCGCTAATATCACCTACAATTTCTTCAATAATATCTTCTAAAGTAATAATTCCGCTAGTGCCTCCATATTCATCAACCACCACGGCAAAGTGTATTTTCTTTTCTTGAAACTCTAAAAGCAAATCGTCTAATTTTTTATTTTCAGGAACAAAAAATGGTTTTCTAATGAGTTGTTTCCAGTCATAATCTTCTTCATTTAAATAAGGTAAAATGTCTTTAGTGTACAAAACGCCAATAATATGGTCTATATTTTCTTGATAAACCGGATTTCTAGAAAATCCGTTTTCTATAATTTTCTCAATGATTTCTTTAAAAGTGCAACTTTCAGAAAAGGCAACAATATCCATTCTGGGTTTCATCACTTGGCTGGTATCTGTATTTCCAAAATTAACGATGCCTTCTAATATTTTTTGTTCTTCTTTAGTTGTAGCGCTGTTAGCCGTTAATTCTAGCGCTTTTGAAAGTTTTTCTACCGACAAATATCCTTTCTTTTTGGAAAGTTTTTTATCAATTATAGCGGTTAATTTTAGCATTGGATAAGTTGCCGGACTTAGCAAAAAAATAAACGGTTGCAAAGGAATTGACATAAACGAAGCAAATTTTACTGCATTTCTGCTGGCATATAATTTTGGAATTACTTCGCCAAAAAGTAAAATTAAAAAGGAAATAAAAATTACTTCAATTATAAATCTGAGCAGCTCAATTTCTATTCCATCAAAGAAAAAATTTCCTACATTAACAAAAATAAGTACGATTAAGATATTAACAAAGTTGTTAGAAACTAAAAGCGTTGCTAATAATTTATGTGACTTTTGCAACAATGCTTTTATCCTTTTAATGTTTTTATCTTTAGCGTTTTCTTCTAAATCACTTATTGTAAGAGAGAAAAAAGCTACTTCTGCACCCGATATAAGCGCAGAAAATAGCAGCAAAATAATAATCATACCAATTGACCCAATAACTTGCCAATTGATTTCATTAAACTGTTCTAATAAAAATTGAAAGGAATCTGTATCCAAATTTTACATTTTAAATTTAGAATGGTAAATCATCTTCTTGTTCCACAACCTGTTCATTATTTTCTGCCGCAATTATTGGTTTTTGAACAGTTGCTTTAACCGATGCTGGCATAGAAGAACCATCTTCTGGGCTTTTTTTAGTTGATAAAAACATCATTTCGGCTACATGTATTTCTGTAGTATAGCGTTTTACGCCATCTAGTTCGTATTCGCGGGTTTTAATTTTCCCTTCGCAATATACTTTATCGCCTTTGCTTAAATATTTTTCACAAATTTCGGCTAATTTATTTCTCACCACTATATTATGCCAATCGGTAGAGGTTACTTTTTCACCCGTTTGTTTGTTGGTGTAGCTTTCATTGGTGGCAATTGGAAACCGTCCTATACAATTTCCACCTTCAAAATAATGTGTTTTTACTTCATCTCCTAAGTGACCAATTAACATCACTTTATTTAACGTTCGTGCCATATGTTATTTCTTTTCTCAAATGTAAGAAAAAATCAATCAATTTTAAATTGTTTCAAAAAATTAGCAATAAGTATTGGAACGGGAAATGCTGTAACTTCTTTCCAATTTGTATTAAATTTGGGTGATTTAGCGGTTTTGATAATCCAAAATTTAACCGATAAATGTCGATGGGTTAATTTATGTTGGATGGGAATATCATTGTACAATTGTATGTTGATGTCAAATTTATCAAACATCAACTTAAATAATGGATTAGAAATAAGTTCTTGTTCTTGTATTTCATGATCAGATTCAATAACGGGAAACTGGTATAAATGTTGCCAAATTCCTTTTCCATTTCTTTTTTCTACCATAGTTTTAGAATCACTGGCAATTACAACCAAATAGTTGAGATGATTTTTTCTGATTTTCAGTTTATTTTCTTTAACCGGCAATAATTTTTGCTGCTTATTTTTTAAGGCGAGGCAAGCATCATTTAAAACACAATTTTCACAATCCGGATTTTGAGGTTTGCAAACCGTTGCACCCAATTCCATAATGGCTTGGTTATAATCGCCCGGATTTTTTATCGATATTAATTCTTGCGCCAATTCATGAAACAATTTAATTCCTTTGGATGAATTAATTGGAGTGTATATTTCAAAATACCGTGCTAAAACACGATACACATTGCCATCAACAACGGCTTTGGGTTCATTAAAGCAAATACTTGCAATGGCGGCGGCGGTGTAGTTTCCTACACCTTTAAGTTTTAACAATTCTTGATAGGAAGCTGGAAATTGCCCATTTAAATTTATAACGATGTGTTTTGCGGTAAAAAGCAAATTTCTGGCTCTAGAATAGTATCCCAAACCTTGCCAGAGTTTCAAAACTTCATTTTCATCGGCATTTGCCAAATCAAAAATACTTGGAAATGTCTCTATATATTTTAAAAAATAGGGCAAACCTTGATCTACACGCGTTTGTTGTAGCATTATTTCTGACAGCCATACATGGTAAGGATTTTGATTTTCACGCCAAGGTAAATTCCTTTTATTTTGTAAATACCAGTTAATTAATTTGTTAGAAAACTCCATAATCAATTTAAAAGGCAAAAATAAGGTATTTATGTAATTAAATTTTAACTAATTAGCTTTTAGTAATAGATTATTTATGCTATATTTGCACCTCAAAAAATAAATATAAAAACTTAAATATATTATAAAATGACAAAAGCGGATATCGTATCAAAGATTTCAGAGAAGTCTGGAATAGAAAAAGCAGATGTTTTGGCTTCAGTAGAAGCATTCATGAATGAAGTTAAAACTGCTTTAGAAACTGGTGAAAATGTTTATTTAAGAGGTTTTGGCAGCTTCATTATTAAAGAAAGAGCCGAAAAAACTGGAAGAAACATTTCTAAAAACACAACTATTAAAATTCCAGCGCACAACATCCCATCATTTAAGCCGGCAAAAGTTTTTGTTGAGGGAGTAAAAAATAAGGTAGCAGTTAAATAATTAATTGTTAAAAGTTTAATTTAATAAAATATTGTAATTATGCCAAGTGGTAAAAAAAGAAAGAGAACTAAGATCTCTACTCACAAACGCAAGAAAAGATCAAGACAAAACAGGCATAAAAAGAAAAAGTAAGCTATGCTTACTTTTTCTTTTAAATAAACGTTCATTGAAAATAGATTTTGTTTAATTACAAAATCTAACGGGTTAACACCCAAGTTTACATTATCAACCCATCTATACAAACTGTATAGGTACTAAATTCATTCAGAATGAAAACAGAATTAATTATTAGATCTAATTCATCTGATATCGATTTCGCCTTACTTAAAGATGGAAAATTAATGGAGTTAGACAAGGAAACAAATGATAATAAATTTTCTGTTGGAGATGTATTTTTAGCCAAAACGGGTAAAATTCTTTCAGGATTAAATGCGGCCTTTGTAAATGTAGGATATGAAAAAGACGGTTTTTTACATTACCACGATTTAGGGCCACAAATATTATCACTTTCTAACTTTATTAAATCCGTAAGCTCGGGTAAAACAAATGATTACACTTTAAAAAACATTCGCATTGAAAAAGACATCGATAAAGATGGAAACATTGCTGATGTTGCAAAAACTGGTCAAAATATTTTAGTTCAAGTTGTTAAAGAGCCAATTTCAACCAAAGGACCTCGCTTAAGTTCAGAATTGTCAATTGCCGGAAGGTACTTAGTTTTAGTGCCTTTTTCAGACAGGGTTTCGGTTTCACAAAAAATTGAAAGTCCAGAAGAAAAAGACCGACTAAAAAGATTGGCAAAAAGCATTAAACCAAAAGGATTTGGTTTAATCATTAGAACAGTAGCAGAAGGTAAAAAAGTAGCAGAGCTAGATAAAGATTTAGAAAATTCTTTAAACAGATGGGTAGCTTTATGCAAAAAAATTAAAACAGCTCAAACACCTACCAAAATATTAAGTGAACTTAACAGGGCATCTTCCATATTGAGAGATGTTTTTAACGAGTCATTTACAAATATTGTAACGGATGATGAAACACTTTATCTAGAAATTATAGAGTATATCCAAGAAATTGCACCTCATAAAGAGAAAATTGTGCAACTCTATAACTCAGAAATTCCAATATTTGAAAAATACGGTATTGAACGACAAATAAAAACTGCTTTCGGTAAGACCGTTTCTATGAGTAAAGGTGCTTATTTAATTATTGAGCATACAGAAGCCCTACATGTAATTGATGTAAATAGCGGAAATAGATCCAATAAAGCTGATTCACAGGCAGATACCGCCTTACAAGTTAACATGATTGCCGCTTCTGAAATAGCGAGACAATTACAACTAAGAGATATGGGTGGCATTATTGTAGTCGATTTTATTGATATGCATGATCCTGAACATCGCCGATTGCTGTATGAACATCTTAAAACCGAAATGGAATTTGACAGAACTAAACACAAAATTCTACCCCCAAGTAAATTTGGTTTAATTCAAATTACCAGACAGCGCGTAAGACCAGAAATGAACATTAAAACACGAGAACCCAACCCTAACAAAGATGGTGAAGTGGAAGCTCCGATTGTTTTAATTGACAAAATTAAACATGAACTCGAAAAATTAATTGCTCAAAATGGGGTGCAAAACATAGTGTTAAATGTACATCCTTTTGTAGGAGCTTTTATAACCAAAGGATTTCCGTCAATCCAACTTAAATGGTTCATGAAACATAAAAAGTGGATTAAAGTTTTACCACGAGATGCCTTTATGTATTTACAATTTCAATTTAAATTTGATCGTAAATAGGGCTTAAAATTTTTATCTTAAAAATCCTGATACTTAAAAGTGTCAGGATTTTTTTTGGTTTAAAACCAAAAACCGATAGCGCAGTTTTACAATCCATGTTTACCATAAATTCCAAAATAACGCTAAAAAAATTATTTCCAACTCATTATTTAATTAAAATGCACGAAAAACATTTTCGCGCCAGCGGATTTTAAGACAAACTGACGTTACTGTCATTATCGAATCGCGAACGCATAAAATCGAATCATATCGGATTAAAAAATTGTTTTTCGGATATTTATCGAATAAAAACGAATCGTATCGTATCATTTATAAAATATTCTTACATTTGTTAAATGGAAAACGATGTTTATACTTTTAAAATTGATTTAGATTGGAAACTAATCAGAATAATTAGTAAAATTGACCGATTTGATGCTTCTTGGACTACAATAGAAAGACGAGAAGGACAAAGTTTAAAGCAATTGAAATCGATAGCAACCGTAAGAAGTGTAGGAGCGTCTACTAGAATTGAAGGATCTAAAATGAGCGATGAAGAAGTAAACATCTTACTTCAAGAATTAGATATTACAAAATTAGAAGATAGAGATTCTCAAGAAGTAGTTGGATATTTTGAAGCATTTGATATTATTTCAGAGTCATTCAACGAAATAGCAATAACAGAAAATGGTTTAAAGAATTTGCATAATATTTTATTAATGTATAGCAAAAAAGACGAATGGCACAAAGGAAACTATAAACAACATAGTAATGCTGTGGAAGCCAATTATCCTGATGGAACAAAACAGCTAGTTTTTAAGACAACAGAAGCAGGATTTGCAACAGAAAATGCAATGAAAAATCTTATAAATTGGTATGAAAATGATTCACTAACTCATCCATTAGTAAAATGTTCACTATTTACTTATGAATTTTTAAGTATTCATCCATTTCAAGATGGAAACGGGAGATTAAGTCGATTAATATCAACTTTATTATTATTAAAAAATGGTTACAATTGGATTCAATATGTTAGTTTTGAGCATGAAATAGAAAACAGAAAACTAGAATATTACAAAGTTTTACGGAGTTGCCAAACTCAAAGACCAAATGAAAATGTGAGTGATTGGGGGAATTTCTTTTTTGATGCATTGAAAAATATTCAAGAACAGTTAATGCAAAAATTAAAACAAAACGGAGTTGAAATTCAATTATCACCAAAAGAAAAATCAATAATAACTTTTATTGGAAATAATGCTGGTTGTAAATCAGGTTATATTGCAAAAAAATTAGGAATTCCAAGTCCAACAATTAAAAGAATATTACCAGATTTAATAGAAAAAAACTTGATAGAAAAACACGGAATTGGACCAGGAACAAATTATTCAATAAAATAACGACCGTTAAAAGCTAAGGTTTCGTTGCGTGTTCCGATAATGCGGATTTACAATCCATGCCTACAATAAATTTCAAAGCAACGCTAACAAAATTATTTCAATTCAATATTTAACCCGTAATTTTGCGGGATTTTTTTTATCTAAAACCAATATCCAATATTAAAAAACCAGTGTTTATTAGTGGTTTTTGGAGACCATGAATAATTAATTTCAATAGGTCCTACAAAAGTATCTAAGCCATAACCCAATGCAAAACCAACTTTGGTGTTGTTAAATAAATTGGAATCTAATACATTTTTTTCTACCCTGGCAGCATTTGCTGTAAACATTAAAAAGTTTTTTGTAAATATTTCTTGTCTTATTTTAAGCGCAGATTTAAGATAGGTTTTGTTGCTTAAATCGGCAAAATCATAGCCAAAAAATGGCACAAAAGTATTGATAAAATTTTCTCCATATCCGCCTAAATGAAAATCAAAAACCTGATTATTATTCTCTTCAAAATTAAAACCCGCTTCTGTTATTAAGTGCAATGTAAATTTTTTATAAAACGTATATGCAAATTCAATCTTACCTTTTAATTGTGCAAATGGACTAAATACAACCGCATCTCTAGTGGCAAATAAATACCATCTGTAATCTGCATCAAAATAAAAACCTTCTTTTGGAAAATATTTATGATCGAATGAATCAAATTTTAAATAAGAAATTAAATTAAAATAATTGTTTCTAACAAATGAAAGCTCATTGGCTAACGGATTGTTTAAAATTGTTTCTGTAAATGCCTTAAGATGTTTGTGTTCTACCCCAATACCCAAAGCAAATTTTCTACTGTAAACGGTTTGTACATAAATTTGATTGGATAAATCTCTGTAATTTACATTTATTTTATTGACGGGATCATCATCTGTAAAACGGATATTAGAATTAAAACTGCTGTATCTTGATTTAAATCCAACACTCCAACTAAATCCATTATCTACAAAATAATTCAAATTATATCGAATATTATCGCCAATTATCAAATCTGTAGATAGAAAATCATTTTTGGTCAATAAATTTTTAGTGGTCATATTTAATATCACCGATGATTTAAACAACTCATCATAATGAACGGCCACTTGAGCAACGGTTTTAATATCATTTTCTTTTAAATTCATTTTGATGGTATAACCATCATCCGAAGGAATAAATTTATAAAGGACATGGTGAAAATTATCGGTTGCCGTAAGGTTATCAACTCCCTCAATAAATTTTCTAAAGGGTATTTTATGATTAGCGCTCACTTTTAATTTATTCAAAACATAATCTCTTGTATAAGAATGATTTCCTTCAATTTCAATATTTTTTAAAAAAAATTCATTAGGTAATTCAATTTTTTTATGATGATCTTTGGGCTCTATGGTTTGTTGTTGTGCAATATTTAACAATTCGGCAAATTGTAAACGCGCAGTTCTTTCACCTTCTTGAATAATTTCATCAAGTTTATCAAATGAAATGACGTTGTATTCATTTACATTGGGTTTTAAATGTAAATTAACCAGTTTAATTTTTTCAATGTTTGATTTTCTAGTAGAAAATCCTACTACTTGATCTATAACTTTTATGGCATTATCAATGTCGTCACTTTTTCCTAAACCACCCTGAACATCAACGCCAATAATAATATCTGCACCCATTGCTATTACCTCATTTACAGGAAAATTATTTGCAATTCCACCATCTAATAATACTCTTCCATCAATTTCTACGGGTTCAAAAAGAGTAGGAAATGCACTGCTTGCTCTTAAAGCTTCGGGTAAAAAACCTTTATTTAAAAGTACTTGTTCGCCGGTTTCAATATCCGTTGCAATACACAAAAAAGGAATGGGTAATTTATTAAAATCTTCAATTTGGGCAACATGTTGTGTCAAAATTGACAATTTATTTAAAGCACTTTGTCCTTTTGCCAATGCAACCGGAATGGTGACTTTTTTATTTCTAACCGGAAGGGTTAAGATATAGCGTTCACCACTTTCTTTATCAAAAAAGGGCTTTGCTTTTCTAGGTACACTTTCTTGCAAAATTTTGTTAAACTCTAAAATTCGTACAATTGAGTCCAGTTCTTTTGCATTATATCCTGATGCGTACAATCCGCCAACTAGTGCGCCCATACTGGTGCCGCCAATAAAATCTACTCTAATTCCCGCTTCTTCTAAGACTTTTAAAACACCAATATGGGCGAATCCTTTGGCGCCACCACCACTCAAAACCAAACCCACTTTTAAGTCTTTCTTAATGGAATCATTTTGAGAAAAAACAGTTAAATGGATGGCTGTAAACAATAATATGAAAGCGATTTTCTTCATCACTTTAAAGTTACATATTTTGACGGAAATGTGCGTAAATTTTTGCTGATTTTGATTTGCCAATTTCTTGGGATAATTCTTCTATAGATAATTGACTTATTCTTTTGACCGATTTAAACTTCTTTAACAACAAATCGGCGGTTTCTTTGCCGATGCCAACAATTTGTTCCAATTCATTTTGGATGGATTTTTTGGATCTTATTTTTCGGTGAAATGTGAGCCCAAACCGATGTGCTTCATTGCGCAACTGTTGTATAATTTTTAAGGATTCCGATTTTTTATCGAGATACAACGGAATGGAATCATCGGGATAATAAATTTCTTCTAATCGTTTTGCAATCCCAATAATCGCTACTTTTTCAGCTATTTTCAGCAATTCTAAACTTTTTACAGCCGATGATAATTGACCTTTTCCACCATCAACAATGATGAGATTTGGCAAATCAAGCTTTTCATCTATCAATCTTTTATATCTTCTATAAACAACTTCTTCCATCGAAGCAAAATCGTTGGGACCTTCAACAGTTTTGATATGAAAATGCCGATACTCATTTTTGGCGGGCTTTGCATTTTTAAAAACTACACAAGAGGCCACCGGATTGGTTCCTTGTAAATTAGAATTGTCAAAACACTCAATATGATTCGGCGTTTCTTTCAAACGTAAATCTTGTTGTAGTTGTTGTAAAATCCGATTTGAATGTCTTTCTGGATCAACAATTTTTAACTGTTTAAGATGTTCAAATCTATAATATTGGGCATTTTTTTGAGACAAATCCAGGATGTGTTTTTTATCGCCAATTTTAGGAATTGTAATTTTTAAATCGCTTCCAAGATCTACTTTAAAAGGCACATAAAGTTCTTTAGATTGTGAATGAAATTTATCTCTAATGGCAATTATCGCAAATTCTAACATTTCTTTATCGCTTTCATCCAATTTCTTTTTAATTTCTGTGGTGTGCGATTGGATGATAGAGCCGTTGGCAATTTTTAAAAAATTGACATAGCCAAAACTGTTATCCGAAACAATAGAAAATACATCGACATTGTTAATTGTAGGACTCACGACCGTAGATTTGGACTGATAATTAGCCAACAATTTGATTTTTTCTTTAATCAATTGTGCCTCTTCAAATTTTAAATCCGCAGCAAATTGATGCATTAATTCTTCAAATTTTATCAAAGCTTCCTTAAAATTTCCTTTGATGATATTTTTGATTTCTGCCACTGATTTGTTATAATCAAACTCGGTTTGTAATTGCTCGCAAGGACCTAGACATTTGCCAATATGATAATCCAAACAAAGTTTGTATTTATGTTGGTTGATGTTTTTTTCGCTTAAATCATACGCGCAAGTTCTTAGCGGAAACAGCTCTTTTATCAGGTCTAACAAAGCATTGGCAGTTCTTACAGATGCATACGGTCCAAAATATTCTGAGCCATCTTTTACCACATTTCTGGTTAAAAATACCCTCGGAAAGTGTTCATTTTTGATGCAAATCCACGGATAGGTTTTGTCATCTTTTAACATGATATTGTAGCGCGGTTGGTACTTTTTAATCAGGTTATTTTCCAATAAAAGGGCATCGGTTTCTGTTTCAACAACAATATGTTTTATATCAGCAATTTTACTGATTAGAATTTTTGTTTTGGCATTTTCATGATTTTTAGAAAAATAGGATGCAACTCTTTTCTTGAGATTGATGGCTTTTCCTACATATAAAATTTTGTCATTTTTATCATAAAACTGATAAACCCCAGCTTGCTGTGGTAAAGTTTTTAGCAATAAATCTAGGTTTGATGACATCCTACGAATTTATGTAAAAATTATTGAAAGATTGAATGATTAAAAGATTGAAAAATTCAAAAATTAAAAAATTAAAAGATGCTACGATTAAACTACCTACTAATAAAATTTCTTCTTCAAAAATAAAGAAACATTTACCAAAGCGATTAGAACAGGCACTTCAACTAAAGGTCCTATTACACCGGTAAATGCTTGAGGAGAGTTAAGTCCGAAAACAGCAATAGCAACAGCAATGGCCAGTTCAAAATTATTACCGGTTGCGGTAAAAGCTACTGAGGCATTTCTGGGATAATCAATATTTAATAATTTTCCCATGAAGAAACTCACGAAAAACATCACGAAAAAATAGATGATTAAAGGAACGGCAATGAGCAATACATCAAACGGAATTTGAACAATCATATCGCCTTTTAAACTGAACATCAATACTATAGTTGCTAAAAGTGCGATTAAAGTTATAGGAGAAATAAAAGGTATAAATTTGGTGTTAAACCATTCTTTTCCTTTGTATTGAATTAAGTATTTCCTACTTAAAAATGCTGCTAAAAATGGGATTCCTAAATAAATTGCTACACTTTGCGCCACTTCATAAATAGAAATATTTACTTGATAACTTTCTAAGCCAAAATACGGTGGTAAAACTGCAATAAATAACCACGCATAAAAACTGTAGGTCACAATTTGAAAGATACTATTTAAGGCCACTAAAGCTGCGCCATATTCTCTGCTTCCGCCGCCCAAATCATTCCATACAATAACCATGGCAATACAACGCGCCAAGCCAATTAAAATCAATCCAGACATATAACCAGGATGGTTTGGCAAGAAAATAATCGCTAAAAAGAACATTAGAAACGGACCAATAATCCAGTTCAAAACCAACGAAAAAGACATCAATTTAACATCTTTAAAAACAGTTGGGAGTAATGAATAATCAACTTTTGTTAAAGGCGGATACATCATTAAAATTAACCCGATGGCTATCGGAATATTGGTAGTTCCTACTGAAAGTGATTCGGAAAAATTAGAAGATTCTGGAAAAAAATAACCGATTCCAACTCCCAACGCCATGGCTAAAAAAATCCAAAGTGTTAAATAGCGATCGAGGAGTTTAAGTTGCTTTTTCAATTTATTTAATTTATAGATTCTTCTGGAAATACTTGTTTGTTGAAAATAATCAGCAACATTACGCCAATAGAGATGGCTGAATCGGCCACATTAAAAATAGCATTGAAGAAGGTGAAATAATTGCCGCCCCAAAACGGTAGCCATTCTGGTAAATAACCGCTCCAAAGAGGAAAATAAAACATATCTACTACTTTTCCATGAAATAAAGAGTTATAACCGCCAGCTTCTGGAAGAAAAACGGCTACTTCTGGATAGGAATGACTAAATAACAAACCGTAAAAAACAGAATCAATAATATTGCCTATTGCACCTGCAAAAATTAGAGAAACTGCTATAATTAAAATTTGATGTTGTTGTTTTTTGATGGAATCATATAGCCAATAACCTATTGCAGAAATTGCTATTAATCTAAAAAGGGTTAAAAATAATTTCCCTGCTCTTCCTCCAAATTCAACGCCCCAAGCCATTCCATTATTTTCTATAAAATGAATTCTAAACCACTCAAAAACGTAAATTTCTTCTCCTAATATAAAGTTGGTTTTGATATAGACTTTTAAAATCTGATCTACCAATAACACGGCTAATATGATGATTATTGCTTTTTTCAAGGTATCAATATAATTTAAAACTGGGCAAAATTACTGTTTTTTGGTTGATTTTTAATCATCTAAAGAATCAAAAAAATCAATTTTAGTAAAAAATAAAGCTCCCAAAAAGGAAGCTTGTTTTAAAAATTATCAAAATAATTATTGTTGCATATTCTTTGCCTCTATACTTAAAGTGGCATGAGGCACTAATTTTAATCGTTCTTTGGTAATTAATTTACCAGTTACACGGCAAACGCCGTATGTTTTATTTTCTATACGTTGCAAAGCGTGGTATAAATCTCTAATAAACTTTTCTTGTCTAATAGCAAATTGTACATTTACTTCTTTAGACATGGTTTCTGAACCTTCTTCAAATGCTTTAAAAGTTGGAGAAGTATCGTCTGTGCCATTATTAGAGTCGTTTTTATAGGCGCTTTTTAAAAGCACTAAATCTTCCTCTGCATTTTTGATTTTTTTTAGAATAATTTCTTTAAATTCTAACAAATCACTGTCCGAATATCTTACTATATTTTCTGCCATAATACTACAATTTTTCAATTAAAATACAGGAACTAATCTCATCAAATACAATCTCTGTGCCTTTTTCTAACTGTTCGGCGAATTGCAATTCGCTGGTTAATGTTTCATTTTTTATATACTGTTCGTGTTGCTTTATTGCTTTGTCTAAAAGTTCATGTTTCTGAACAATTAGTTTTATTTTATCTACTACATCAAAACCGCTATCTTTTCTAAGGTTTTGCACTCTATTTATCAGTTCTCTGGCGTATCCCTCATCTCTCAATTCATCGGTGATGGTAATATCTAAAGCTACCGTTAAATTTCCTTGATTGGCCACTAACCAACCTTCAATATCCTGAGAAGCAATTTCTACTTCATCTAGGGCTAAAGTATATAATTTCCCATTAATTTCAAAGGAAATTACACCATCTTTTTCAATTTTATTAACATCTTCTTGGTTAAACTTTTGAATGGCTTCTACGGCTAATTTCATATCCTTACCAAACTTGGGACCTAAAAGTTTAAAGTTGGGCTTAATATGCTTTATTAAGATGTCTGATGAATCGTCTAACAGTTCAATTTCCTTCACATTTACTTCAGAAAGTATTAAATTTTGAACTGCTAATATCTCTTGCCTGTCTTGTTCATTATTGACAGGAATCATAATTTTTTGAAGTGGTTGACGCACTTTAATCATTTCTTTTTTACGAAGTGATAAAACCAAAGATGAAATATCTTGTGCTTTATTCATTCTGCGTTGCAGTGATTCATCAATATATTCATTTTTAGCAATTGGGAAATCGGTTAAATGCACTGATTCATGTTTTTCTTTGCCTGTAACTGCTGTTAAATCTTTATATAATTGATCGGTAAAAAAAGGTGCAATGGGCGATGCCATTTTTGCAATACTCAACAAACAAGTATATAAAGTTTGGTATGCAGATATTTTATCGGTTTGATAATCTCCTTTCCAAAAACGTCTTCGACTCAATCGTACAAACCAATTGCTTAAATTTTCAATTACAAAATATTGAATTTCACGAGCCGCTTTGGTGGGTTCATAATCATTATAATGATTTTCTACATTGTTGATTAAAGTGTTCAATTCTGATAAAATCCAACGGTCAATTTCTGGTCTTTCTAAAATTGGTATTTCTGGTTCCTTATATTTAAATTGATCAATATTGGCGTATAAAGCAAAAAATGAATAAGTATTGTAGAGTGTTCCAAAGAATTTTCTTCGCACTTCATCAATTCCGTCTAAATCAAACTTTAAATTATCCCACGGATTTGCATTTACAATCATATACCAACGTGTAGCATCTGGACTGTAGTTTTTTAAAGTATCAAAAGCATCCACAGTATTGCCAAGTCGTTTAGACATTTTCTGTCCGTTTTTATCCAATACAAGTCCGTTAGAAACTACATTTTTATACGCTACACTGTCAAAAACCATGGTTGAAATGGCGTGCAAAGTATAAAACCAACCTCGGGTTTGGTCCACTCCTTCTGCAATAAAATCTGCAGGGAAAAATTTATTTTCATCAATTAATTCTTTATTTTCAAACGGATAATGCCATTGTGCATAAGGCATTGCGCCAGAATCAAACCAAACATCAATTAAATCAGCTTCGCGATTCATGGGTTTTCCTGATGGAGAAACCAAGATAATTTTATCTACAAAATTTTTGTGTAAATCAATGTTTTCATAATTGGCATCGCTCATATCTCCTACCACAAAATTTGGAAAAATATCTGCTGGCATAAATCCTTTTTCAATTGATTTTTGCATTTCCAATTTTAAGGTGGCAACAGAATCAACCATCATTTCTTCTGTTTTATCTTCTGTTCTCCAAATTGGCAACGGAATACCCCAAAATCGTGAGCGCGATAAATTCCAGTCATTGGCATTTTTAAGCCAATTTCCAAATCTACCTTCACCAGTGGCTTTAGGTTTCCAATTAATGGTTTCGTTTAACTGAAACATTTCCTCTTTTTTATCGGTTACTTTGATAAACCAAGAATCTAACGGATAATACAAAACTGGTTTATCGGTACGCCAACAATGTGGATAGGTGTGTTTGTATTTTTCTACTACAAACGCTTTATTTTCTTCTTTTAGTTTGATAACAAGTTCAACATCTACAGAGCGTTCTGGTGCTTCGCCATCATCATAATATTCATTTTTAACATATTTTCCTGCCAATTCTCCCATGTGATGGGTAAATTTCCCTTGTAAATTAACCAACGGAACTGGATTGTCATTTTCATCTAACACCAACATTGGAGGAATGCCATATTCTTTGGCAACTTGCGCATCATCGGCACCAAAAGTTGGCGCTGTATGTACAATTCCTGTTCCATCTTCGGTGGTAACAAAATCGCCCGAAATAACTACAAATGCTTTATCGGCATCATAATAGGGTTGTGCGTATGGCAATAATTGTTCGTATTTTATTCCAACTAATTCACTGCCTTTTATTTCTTTATGAATAAAAAAAGGAATCTTTTTATCTTCAGGTTGATATTTTTTTAATTCATCAAGCGTTTCAACCAAAAAGAACTTATTGGTGAAAATATTGGGCACTAAATTTTTTGCCAAAATCACTTTTACAGATTCAAAAGTGTATTGATTAAAAGTTTCAACCACCACATAATCTATCTTTTTTCCAACTGTTAAAGCGGTGTTAGAGGGCAATGTCCAAGGAGTGGTAGTCCACGCTAATAGGT
>CAMTWE010000164.1:0-2423 GCA_947085395.1 uncultured Bacteroidota bacterium
ATTGATGAACTGATTTTTAAAACATTTGACAATCCGTATTTAAATGAAAAACACGACGGTTCTATTGTGCAATTAGAGGGAAAAATAGCGATGTCAACCGATAGTTTTGTGGTTTCTCCCATCTTTTTTAAAGGCGGAAATATTGGCGAATTGGCCGTTAACGGAACCGTAAATGATGTGGCGATGTGCGGTGCAATTCCGAAATTTCTTTCCTTGGCATTTATTATTGAAGAAGGTTTGAAAGTTGCTGATTTTATAACAATTATTGATTCCATTAAAAAAGCGGCAGACAAAAGTGGCGTTCAAATTATTACCGGCGATACCAAAGTAGTTGAACGAGGAAAAGGAGATCAACTTTTTATCAATACAACGGGAATTGGGTCGGTGCATCCTTTGGCAAATATTTCATCAAGAAACATTAAAATTGGCGATAAAATCATCATCAACAATAACATAGCACAACACGGAATGGCGATTATGTCGCAACGCGAAGGACTTCAATTTGAGTCGGATATTGTGAGTGATACCACCAATCTAAATCATTTAACCAAAAAAATGTTGGATGCTTTTGGGGAGAAAATTCATTTTTTTAGAGACCCAACTCGCGGTGGTTTAGGAAGTGTTTTACACGAAATTGCGAATGATTGTAATTTAGGCGTTGAGATTTTAGAAACTAAAATTCCGTTAGAAAAACAAGTCGCTGCGGCTTGTGAAATTTTAGGTTTAGACCCTTTGTATGTTGCCAATGAAGGCGTTTTTATCACCATTGTTGAGCCAAGTATTGAACAAGAAATCATCCAATTAATGCAACTTGATGAAAACGGGAAAAACGCTGTTTGCATAGGCGAAATGGTTGCAACACATCCTAATAAAGTAGTTCTACACAGCATTATTGGCGGAAAACGCATTGTAAGTCCGTTAGTGGGCGAACAACTCCCCAGAATTTGTTAGTGATTATTAAATGAAAAACAGCCAATAAATACCGATAACTACGGCAAACATTCCGCCTGCTAACCGAATTCCTTTAAAAAATGTTGGATTGTGTTCTTGTTTCGAATATTTTGTAACCGAATTTAAAACCACCGCATATAAAGTCATTGCTAAAACTGTTCCCACTGCAAATCCGATTAAATAGTTCATCGCTTCCCATTGGGTTTCAAAACTCAAAACGGGTAAAAACAAAATAAAATGGGCAATTCCTGCTAATCCGTGTAAAAATCCGATAGAAAAAGACGCCAATACGTGTTGTTTTTGCTGATTTTTGTGTGAATGTTGATGCGTGTTTGTTTCTTGATGTACGTGTTGATGCACATGAATCAGTGGTTCCTTTTCTAAGTGGATGTGTGGATGTTGATGTGATTTTTCCTTTTTGAAAATTTTATAAAAAGCCCAAGCGCCTACTACTATTAAAACCAAACCCACAATTTGTTCACTGTATGCCGAAATAGCATCAACCGGAATAATTTCCTTGAAAATAGTAAATAAAATACCGATAAAAAGCATTCCTCCCAAATGACCTAAACCCCAAGAAAGTCCAATTTTCCATGCTTTCTTTTTGGTTTCTATTACTAAAGGCGTTACGGCTGCTAAATGGTCTGGACCTGAAATTACATGAACCATGGAAGAAAGTGCTCCGGCAAAAAATGGAAAATAAATCATCAATAAAAATTTGATTTAAAAATAAAGAAATAATTTCATACTTTTAATTTTAGTTTGATTTTTTAATTTTATTAATATCACATTAAAGGTGTATCAACAAGCCACTAAATTTTTGCGTTTATTTTTCAGTGATTCCCTTATTTTTAAATATGGGTTTAACATTTCACCCATGTATCGCAGGACTACAGGAAAAATAATTTTTGTTTCGGATGATTTACATCAAATTGACATTATAATACCAATTAGCATAAAAAACAGAAATTATGTTGGAAGTATTTTTGGTGGAAGTTTATTTGCGGCAACTGACCCTATTTTTATGATCCAACTTCTTCATATTTTAGGGAAAGATTATGTGGTTTGGGATAAAGCTACTACAATTCAATACAAAAGACCCGCTTTTACTGATGTATTGGCCTCTTTTCAATTTACTTCAGATGAAATTGCTCTAATTAAAAAAGATGTTGAAATTAAAAAAGAAATAGAAATTGTAAAAGATCTTAATATTGCCGATAAAAACGGACTTGTTTTTACAGCACTCACTAAAACAATTTACATCGCAAAAAAAGATTTTTATAGTGCGAAGAAAAAGCAACAACAAAAAGCTTATGTTTAAGAAAATTGAAAAATCCCTTGAAAATCAATCGATTAACAAGGGATTTTGTACTCGAGATGGGACTTGAACCCATACAGAAATTTCTTTCTACTGGATTTTAAGTCCAGCGCGTCTACCAATTCCGCCACTCGAGCAACTTAGAGCGAAAAAC
>CAMTWE010000165.1:0-2052 GCA_947085395.1 uncultured Bacteroidota bacterium
AAGTTGTTGAACTGTTGAATTGTTGAACTGTTTTTTTAGTGATGAGGGATGGGTGAAGGGTGATGACCTATTTTTGAGTTAAAAGTTAAAAACTAAAAGTGAAAAGTGGTTCCCCTCGACTCCGATCGGGGTGACTGGTTAACTGCTTAATTGTAAATTTGTTTTAATCATCAACAATAACACTCAATAGAAAAAGATGAACAAACTACGTCATCGCGAGGGAGGAACGACCGTGGCGATCTCATGAATGAATGGCCAGATTGCTTCGCTACGCATACACTGACGGGTGAAATGGAACAGAATGCCACGGCTTTTACAAAGCCTCGCAATGACCAATCTTACGTCATCACGAGGGAGGAACAACTGAAGTAATATGAGCTGTTTTTTTAATTTCAATATAATTTTATCTAAAGTAAGTTATACGTAATTATTAAATTAAAAGAAATATCGTATTTTTCACTTTTTAATGAAAGACAAGGCATGAATACTAAAATATGGCTTTCTCCACCCCATATGTGTGGTGAAGAACTCAAATACATACAACAAGCCTTTGATACTAATTGGATTGCTCCCATAGGTCCCAATATTGATGCTTTTGAACATTCCTTAGCAACCACTATGGGGCACTCTAAAAAAGTGGCAGCCTTGAGCTCTGGTACTGCTGCCATTCATTTAGCCTTGGTCATGGCTGGGGTAACAAGAGGTGATGAGGTATTGGTACAAACGCATACTCACAATGCTTCTGTCAATCCGATTATATACCAAGGTGCCACTCCTATTTTTATCGATAGTGAAAAGGAAACCTGGAATATGTGTCCGCTGCTTTTAGAACAAGCCATAAAGGATCGAATAGCAAAAGGCCAAAGGCCAAAAGCTATTGTGGTGGTACATTTATATGGCATGCCTGCTAAAATAAATGAAATTAGTGCCATTGCTCGCAACTATGAGATTACATTAATAGAAGATGCAGCTGAGGCCCTGGGAAGTGAAGTTAACGGACAAAAATGTGGCACTTTTGGTGATTATGGAATTTTATCATTTAACGGTAATAAAATTATTACAACCTCAGGGGGTGGTGCGTTGGTTTGTAACACTATCGAAGTTAAGAATAAAGTGATCTTTTTAGCAACACAGGCACGAGATGAAGCGCCTCATTATCAGCACAGTGAAATTGGGTATAATTACCGAATGAGTAATATCGTTGCGGGTATTGGTAGGGGACAAATGGAAGTATTAGACTCCAGGGTATTGGCCAGAAGAGCTAATTTTGAGTTTTATCAGGAACAGTTAAAAGATATACAGGAAATCAGTTTTTTAGAAGAACCTAAAGGATTCTATGCCAATCGTTGGTTGACTTGTATTTTAACCCCTTCTTTTGAAATAAGAGAAAAAATCAGACTTGCGCTGGAAAAAGAAAACATAGAATCGCGCCCGTTATGGAAGCCCATGCATCAGCAACCGGTTTTTGAAAAATATCCAGCCTATGTTAATGGGGTTTCAGATGATTTGTTTGAACGAGGTTTGTGTTTACCGAGTGGATCGAATTTGAGCAAAGCAGATTTGGAAAGGGTTGTGAGTTGTGTTAAAGGTGTAAAGTTGTGAAGTTGTGAAGTTGTTGAATCGTTTTCGAGTGAAAAGTTAAAAACTAAAAGTTAAAAGTTAAAAGTGGTTGAACTGTTGAATTGTTGAACTGTTTTTTTAGTGATGAGGGATGGGTGATGAGGGACTACCATTGTTTAGAGTTAAAAGTGAAAAACTAAAAGTGAAAAGTGGTTTAATCGTTTAATCGGTTAACTGTTTAATCGGTTAATTGCTTAACTGTTTAATTGTAAAGTTGTCGAATTGTTGAATTGTTGAACTGTTTTTTTAGTGATGAGGGATGGGTGAAGGGTGATGATCTATTTTAGAGTGAAAAGTGAAAAACTAACCCTTCGGCTCCGCTCAGGGTGAAAAGTGGTTTAATCGTTTAATCGGTTAACTGTTTAATCGGTAAATTACCCGCCCCAAAAAACGCCTAACCCAAATCTAAAAATTTAATTATCTTTGCGTTAG
>CAMTWE010000166.1:0-8282 GCA_947085395.1 uncultured Bacteroidota bacterium
ATACAGAAATTGGCAAAAATATTACCCAATAAATCTTCGGTAGAGATTTGTCCGGTAACTTCTCCTAAATGATAAAGCGCTTGCCTAATGTCTATCGCTAATAAATCGGTAGAAATTTTATTTTCAATTCCTGTTTTAAGGTCGTTTAAAGCAATTAAAGCATTCGAAAATGCTTCGTAATGTCTGCTATTGCTCAGAATAATATCGTTTGTAGTGAGTTTTCCGGTTTGTACCAAAGCCGTTAATTGTAGCGTTAATTCATGAATTCCTTCCCTGTTTTTTGCAGATATATAATGAACATTGTCAAAAGGAAGCAATGGCTTAACAGTTTTAATTGTTGATAAATCCATTTTATTGACGATTATTAACATCATTTTTGACGGAAATTGAAGGCGTATTTTTTCAATTTCAGCTTGTAGTAAATTTGATTTTTCGTTATTTAAAGTGCTGGCATCCAATAAATAAATCACCACTTGAGCTTGTTGTATTTTTTCAAAAGTTTTTTGAATTCCGATGGTTTCAATTAAATCGTTGGTTTCTCTAATTCCGGCGGTATCAATAAATCGATATACAATTCCGTTAATCACAATATCATCTTCAATAGCATCTCTGGTTGTACCTGCAATTTCAGAAACAATGGCTTTTTCTTCCTTTAAAATGGCATTTAATAAAGTTGATTTTCCCACATTGGGTTCGCCTACAATGGCAATCGGAATGCCGTTTTTAAGAACATTTCCAAGTGCAAAAGAATCAACTAATTGTTGTAATACACTGCTAATTTTATCAACCAAAATATTAAATTCTTTTCTATCTGCAAATTCAACATCTTCTTCAGAAAAATCCAATTCTAACTCCATTAAAGAAGCAAAATTGAGCAATTGTTGTCGTAAATCTGCAATTTCTTTGGAATAGCCACCGCGCATTTGTTGCATCGCAACTTGATGTGAAGCCGCAGAATTGGAGGCAATTAAATCGGCAACCGCTTCGGCTTGTGACAGCGCTAATTTTCCGTTTAAAAAAGCACGCAAAGTAAATTCACCCGGACTTGCCATTCGCACCTTATTTCTCAAAAAAAGCTGTATAATTTCTTGCTGAATATAGGCAGAACCGTGACAAGAAATTTCGATTGTATTTTCTCCTGTATAAGAATTTGGACCGTGGAAAATAGAGATCAATACTTCATCAATCAATCGTTCGCCATCTATAATATAGCCAAAATGTAGGGTATGTGATTTTTGATTTATTAAATTTTTATTGCCTTTTATCGATTTAAAAAAAGAATTACAAATGCTAATTGCTTCATTTCCAGATATTCTGATAACTGCAATTGCGCCAATTCCGGGAGGTGTGGCAATGGCAATAATGGTGTCGTTATAGTATGAATTCAATTCAATTTATTTTTTGTAAAATTACGGAAAGTGAAATTAATACAGCTATTAATAAGATGAAAGAATCAAAGACTTAAGACAAAAGACATTTAGAAATTAATAATTGATTACATTTTCAATTTTCAATCTTAAAAGCGTGAAATTAAAGTTCTAGCTTAAATCGTTCTCTTAATAACTCCAGATTTTGATTCTTTTTTGACAGCAATTCATATTTTTCTTTGGGCGTGTGTGCATACTTATTTTGAACGGTTTCTAAAACTTCTACTTGTATAGAAATGGCGTAATTATTAAGATTTTCTTTCAAAAATTTGAGCAAATGTGGCTCAATTGTTAAAAATAAATCTTTCATATGCAGACCAGAAACACAGTATGAAATTTCATTTCCGTTGCAACTCGGTTTTGCAGATGTTAACACCGCATTTTTTAATTTTTTTCCAGATATTAATTGCTGATTTGAAAATTCATCCCATAATTTGCATAGTTTTTCAGTAGTAAATGCCTCTTTTGGCAATAAACTTTCATCTACAAAATCAAGATTTTTAGTAGTGGTATTTTTAAGGTTATCAATATTTGAAATAGATAGGGCAGAAGTTTTTCTGGGTTCTAGCTTTAAATTTGGCTTTTGAATTATTGTTGGTTCTGGTTCTTCAGCTACAGTTTCAAGAACTATATTTTGTGATTCATCTTTGGTTGTATAAGCTGTTTCTTCAGCAATCTCAATTGGTGATACTACTTCATCAAGAGCAATTTTTGGAGTGGTTGATTTTTTAAAATGATGGGTCGGAATTATGAATGGACTGTCATTTTTTTTTTCTCCATCAAAAGTGATAGAGCTTAATTGCATTAAAGTTAATTCTATTAAAAGTCGCTGATTTTTACTTTCTTTATACCTTAAATCGCCTGTATTTGCAATCTCAATTGCTTTCAATAAAAAAGATTCATGGCTCTTTTTTGCTTGTTCTATATACGTTTTTTGGGTGTTTTCGCCCACTTCTAATAAGGTAACAGTTTGTGGTGTTTTGGCTACTAACAAATCTCTAAAGTGCGATGCCAAACCGATGATAAAATGATGTGCATCAAAACCTTTTCCTAAAATTGCATTAAATTCGAGCAATAAATCTGGAATATTATTTTCTAAAATTAAATCGGTTACTTTAAAATAAACTTCATAATCTAGTACATTCAAATTTTCTGCAACTGCTTGTCTGGTTAACTCTTTTCCGCAAAAACTAACAACACGGTCAAAAATAGATAAAGCATCTCTTAAAGCACCATCGGCTTTTTGAGCGATGATGTGTAAAGCATCATCTTCTGCATTAATTTGTTCTTCTTTGGCTATCTTTTTTAAATATTTTTTGATGTCATTAACGGTAATTCGTTTGAAATCAAATATTTGACAACGCGATAAAATAGTCGGAATTATTTTGTGTTTTTCTGTAGTGGCTAAAATGAAAATAGCATGCGCTGGTGGTTCTTCTAAAGTTTTCAAAAAAGCATTAAAAGCAGATTGTGAAAGCATGTGAACCTCATCAATAATATACACTTTGTATTTACCAATTTGTGGCGGAATTCTAACCTGATCGGTTAAACTGCGAATATCATCCACAGAATTGTTAGAAGCGGCATCTAACTCAAAAATGTTAAAAGCAAAATCTTCATCTGCTGCTACATTTTCCATACTTTCTTGGTTGATGCGCTTTGCCAAGATTCTTGCACAAGTTGTTTTACCAACACCACGCGGACCAGTAAAAAGTAAGGCCTGAGCCAAATGGTTACTTTTGATAGCATTTTCGAGTGTATTGGTAATGGTTTCTTGTCCAATTACATCTTCAAACACTTGCGGTCTGTATTTTCTGGCCGATACTATAAAATGTTCCATATTTATTTTTTCTTGCGTTAACAAAAATAGAAAAATAAGAATGAAATAGATAATTTGTTCATAAAAAAAACCTAACAAAATTTTGTTAGGTTTTTTTAGTTTTTTTTTATGAATAAAATTTAATCGATGTTAATATATAGTTTAAATAAAATACTGATTATGAATTTATAAGTCTTTTATCTTCTGTCTATGTTCTAAGGTCTAATTAATATCCGTAAATTTTATTGTATAATAGGATGTATTTTTCCTGAATTACATTTCGTTTTGGTTTCATGGTGGGTGTTAATAAGTTATTATCAATTCCCCAAACATCGGGTGTTAATTCAAAACGTTTGATTTTTTCCCAATCACCAAACTTGCGATTTTTCTTATCAACTTCTTCCTGAATACGGTCAATAACTCTTTGATTTGCAATTAATTCAGCATTTGAATCGCTTAAAACAAAATCATGACGTTTTGCCCATTCTCTGATAAAATCAAAAGCTGGTTGTATAATTGCTGCTGGCATTTTTTCACCCTCACCAACTACCATAATTTGCTCTATAAATCTAGATTGTTTCATTTCATTTTCTAACAAAACAGGTGAAATATATTTACCTCCAGATGTTTTAAAGATTTCTTTTTTACGGCCAGTAATTTTTAAGAAGCCATCTTTATCTAGTTCTCCTTTGTCGCCTGTATGGAAATATCCATTTTGGATTACTTCTGCAGTTTTTTCAGAATCTTTGTAATAACCTAGCATTACATTGGGACCTTTGATTAAAATTTCGCCATCTTCTGCAATTTTAATTTCAACATCGTTAATTGCAGTTCCTACGCTTCCAATTCTAAACAAATTATCTTTAAACATATTTACGGTAACTACAGGAGATGTTTCTGTAAGTCCGTAACCTTCCATTACGCTCATTCCGGCTGCACAAAAAACTCTGGTTAATCTTGGTTGTAAAGCGGCACTTCCAGAAACTAAGGTGGTTAATTCTCCACCTAAAGCAGCTTTCCATTTGCTAAAAATAATTTTACGCGCTATAGAAAGTTTAAATTCATACCACCAACCATTCTGTCCGTATGGTTTCCATTGTAAACCAAGTCCAACAGCCCAGAAGAATAATACTTTTTTAACACCTGTTAATTCTGCTCCTTTAGCAACGATACCATCATAAATTTTTTCCAATAAACGTGGTACAACAGACATTAAAGTTGGGTGCACTTCGTTTACATTGTCTTTAATTTTTTCGATGCTTTCTGCAAAATAAATTTCACCACCAGAATACATATATAAATAATGTAACATTCTTTCAAAAATGTGACAAACTGGCAAGAAACTCATTACTTTATAGTTTCCAATTTCAACTGGAACTCTAGGAAAACTAGCTAATGTATTGGTTACAATATTGTTATGTGATAACATTACACCTTTTGGAGTTCCCGTGGTTCCAGAGGTATATATAATAGTAGCTAAATCTTCTGGTTTAACACTTTCTTTTAATTTTTCAACTTCGGGCTGATTGCTTTCATCATTTCCTAAGGTTAAAACCTCTTTCCAGTTAAGACAACCTTCAATTTCATCAAATGAATAAACTTCTTTTAATGTGGATACTCTTCCTTTTAAAACGTTTACCCGATCAAATAAACTTTTATCAGAAATAAAACAATGCGTTACCTCTGAATGGTTAAAAATATATTCGTATTCTTCAGTAGTAATAGTTGGATAAAGCGGTACATTTTGAGCTCCAATTTGTAAAATACCTAAATCCATGATATTCCATTCTGTACGATTTGCAGTTGATATTACTGCAATTTTATCGTTTGGTTTGATTCCTAAACGTAGCAATCCTCTGCTAATAGCATTTCCTTTAGTTACAAATTCTTGTGAAGATGTAGCTACCCAAATACCGTCATATTTAGTATTGAATGCTTTTTGTGTGTTGTATTTTTCCAATTGATAATAGGGAAAATCGAAAAGACGTGTTATTTTCATAAGTTTATTAAAGTTTAAGTTTGATTAAGTTTTAAAGTTTGTTGAAAAATAGTAAATAATTTGATAATACCAAAAGTTTGTTAATAAAATATCAAACAAAAAGCCATTTTACTGTATTTTATTCATCAAAAAACCATTGATTAGCACTTAAAAATGCCGTTAACCAAGGCGAAATTTCATCCTTATTTTTAGGATAATAAGCCCAATTCCAAGGGAAAATAGACCGTTCTAAATGGGGCATCATTACCGTATGCCTGCCACAATCGGTGGTAACAATAGCGGTATTATAATCGGAACCATTTGGATTGGAAGGATAAGTATCATAAGCATATTTTCCAATGATTTGATACTTATTTTCTTCATAAGGGAAACTAAATTTTCCTTCGCCATGGGCAGACCAAATGCCTAATTTACTGCCAGAAAGTGCTTTAAATAAGACAGAATTGTTTTCCATAATTGCTACGGATGTAAACTGACATTCAAATTTACCAGAATCATTGTGTAACATTTTTGGTTTTTTTGGATGCGTTGGATGAATCAAACCCAATTCTATAAACAACTGACAGCCATTGCAAACACCCAAAGAAATGGTGTCATGTCTGTTGAAAAAATTGGTCAATGCATTCTTTGCTTTTTCATTGTATAAAAAGGAACCTGCCCAACCTTTGGCTGATCCCAAAACATCCGAATTGGAAAATCCGCCCACAGCCACTAAAAATTGAATTTCTTCTAAATTTTCTCGGCCCGAAATTAAATCGGTCATGTGAACATCTTTAACGTCAAATCCGGCTAAAAACATTGCATAAGCCATTTCTCGTTCACTGTTTGATCCTTTTTCTCGGATAATTGCCGCTTTTATTTTAGGTTTTGAGTTAACCTTTATATCGTTGCTATTATTGGTATAATTTTCTGGAAAAAGATACTTTAAAGCTTGATTTTTATAATTATCAAATCGTTCTTTGGATTTAATTTTTCCAGATTGATGCTGGTCTAACAAATACGAAGTTTTATACCAAATATCGCGGTATTCGGCGATGTTGAACTTCCAATTTTCTTGATTTTTTTGGATGGAAACTGTGTCAGAATTGATGGCTTTCCCTATTATATAATAAGAAATTTGTGCGTTTTTTAAAATAGATTCAACATAAGATTTTTCATCCGTTTGAAATATAATTCCGCTATTTTCTGCGAATAAAATTTTGATGATATCTTCCTCTTCAATAGCACTTAAATCTATTGCTGATCCGATACTATTTTCAGCAAAACACATTTCTAATAAAGTAGTAATCAATCCACCAGAAGATATATCGTGTCCGGCTGTAATTTTATCCTCTTTAATCAATTGTTGGATGGTATTAAATGCTTTTTTAAAATTGGTTGCATTTTGAATTGTTGGCGTAGAAGTGCCAATTTTACACAATATTTGACCAAAACTAGAACCACCTAAATGATAGTCATCTTCTGATAAATTGAGATAGAAAATAGCATTGTTATCACTTAATTTTAAAACGGGTTCAATTACTTTGCTTATTTCATCACAATGTGCTGTTGCCGAAATAATTACCGTTCCGGGTGCCATCACTTCCTGATTTGGATATTTTTGTTTCATCGATAAGGAATCTTTTCCGGTCGGAATATTGATGCCTAAATCAATGGCAAATTGTGCGCACGCTTCAACAGCATTGTACAATCTGGCATCTTCCCCAGCATTTTTACAAGCCCACATCCAATTGGCAGATAAAGAAACCGATTGCAATCCGTCTTTTAAAGGCGCCCAAATAATATTGGTCAAAGATTCTGCAATTGCATTTTTAGAGCCCGCTTTTTCATCGATTAATGCGCTTAAAGGTGCGTGACCAATTGCAGTTGCAATGCCTTCTTTGCCGTTGTAATCTAAGGCAATTACACCAACATTATTCAGCGGTAATTGTAGCGAACCGCAAGTTTGTTGTTTTGCCACTCTGCCCGTTACACATCTATCTACTTTGTTGGTGAGCCAATCTTTACAAGCAACAGCTTCTAATTGAAGTACTTTATCTACATATTCATAAAGTAATGATTTATCATAAATTAGTTCTTCAAATTGTGTTGTTTTGGTGTAATCTTCTAAGATGGTTTTGGGTGCACTTCCAAACAAATCTAATAAAGATAGGTTTAATGGATTTTCTCCAGTTTTTTCGCTGTAAAATTGAAAAATATGATCTTCAGTAACTTCCCCTACAACGTACATCGGCGCTCTTTCGCGCGCTGCAATTTTCTGAACAAATTCTATGGATTCTTTCGGAACAATCAATCCTATTCTTTCTTGAGATTCATTTCCTAAAATTTCTTTATAGGATAAGGTAGGATCACCTATTGGAAGTTTATTAATATTGATTTTTCCACCAGTTTCTTCTACCAATTCTGAAAGGCAGTTTAAATGTCCGCCCGCGCCATGATCGTGAATAGATACAATCGGATTTACCCCACTTTCTACCAAAGCTCTGATAACGTTATTCACTCTTTTTTGCATTTCCGGATTGGAGCGTTGAACGGCATTTAATTCTATTAAATTACTCATAGCGCCTGTATCGGTTGAGGAAACCGCTGCGCCGCCCATTCCAATTCTGTAATTATCACCACCTAAAATAACGATTAAATCGCCTGCTTTTGGTTTGTCTTTGATGCTTTCTTCTTTTTTGCCAAAACCGATTCCGCCCGCTAACATTATCACTTTATCAAATCCGATAATTTGATTTTTTTCTTGATGTTCAAACGTAAAAACGGAGCCCGCAATGAGTGGCTGCCCAAATTTATTGCCAAAATCTGAAGCTCCATTCGATGCTTTGATTAAAATTTCAAGTGGCGTTTGGTACAACCAATTGCGCGCTGGAATATTTTCCCATGGCTTACCTTGTTTTGCATTAGGGTTATTTGAATCCAATCTTGAATAAGGCGTCATATAAACTGCTGTCCCTGCTAACGGAATGGAACCTTTTCCGCCTGCCATTCGGTCGCGGATTTCACCGCCAGAACCCGTAGCTGCACCGTTAAATGG
>CAMTWE010000167.1:0-13319 GCA_947085395.1 uncultured Bacteroidota bacterium
GATAAATCTTTTTTTGATAAAGTAAAAGACATGTTTTCTTAAAAAAAAAATAAAAAAATATTTGCATTTTAAAAAATAACGTCTTATATTTGTTCCATCATCAGATTTATCTGATGGTACTTTTTCTTTTTCATAGCAATTTTCCCACTCATTCTTGAGTGGGTTTTTTTATTTAAAATATGTACCTTTGCAAAAAGTAGATTGTCTTATCGCTCCGATTTATCGGAGAGGAAAGTCCGGACACCACAGAGTAGCATAGCGGTTAACGACCGTCCGGTGTAAACCGAGGACAAGTGCAACAGAAAGGATGTACAGTTCGGCTGTAGTGAAATCAGGTAAACTCTATGCGGTGAAATGCCATGTATATTGAAGTTTAAGAGTTACTCGCTCAATTTCAAGGGGTCGGCAGCTAAAATCAGCAAGTAATTGTTGGTTCAGATAAATGATAAGAATTCTAAAAAACATCGCTTGCGAAGTTCTAAGAAACAGAATCCGGCTTATAGATCTACTTTTTTCTTTTAACTTTTTTTATTATTCTTATCCAAGTTCTAGTTATTTAAATCTAATTAAGTGATTTTTATTAGTTAAATATTATTTAAAATAATCAGTAAATATTTAATTATCACCAATTAAATATATCATAATTAACCAAAACTTCAATTATTTTTTATAATTAAACTATTCTTTTAAAGATTATTAATTTTAAAAATCAATTGCTTAATTTTGTGAAAAATTTAAATAACAACTTAAAAATATAGATAATGGCTTTTGATATTGAAATGATTCATAAAGTTTACAACCAAATGAAAGAACGCGTTGATAGCGCAAGAACTGTAGTTGGTAAACCTTTAACACTCTCAGAAAAAATTCTTTATAACCATCTTTGGGATGGTAAAACAACTACTGCCTTTAAAAGAGGACAAGATTATGTAGATTTTGCTCCTGATAGAATTGCGTGTCAAGACGCAACTGCACAAATGGCTTTATTGCAATTTATGCATGCGGGTAAAAAAACGGTGGCAGTTCCTACAACCGTTCATTGCGACCATTTAATTCAGGCAAAAGTTGATGCTGCAACCGATTTAAAACGCGCTAACGAAAGTAGTAATGAAGTTTTTAATTTCCTAGAATCAGTTTCTAATAAATATGGAATCGGGTTTTGGAAACCAGGTGCCGGAATTATACACCAAGTAGTCTTAGAAAATTATGCTTTTCCTGGCGGAATGATGATAGGAACCGATTCTCATACCGTAAATGCTGGTGGATTGGGAATGATTGCAATTGGAGTAGGTGGTGCTGATGCGGTTGATGTGATGGCTGGAATGGCTTGGGAATTAAAATTTCCTAAATTAATTGGGGTAAAACTTACCGGTAAATTATCGGGCTGGACAGCTCCAAAAGATATCATCTTAAAAGTAGCTGGTATTTTAACTGTTAAAGGCGGAACTGGCGCTATTATAGAATATTTTGGCGAAGGCGCTTTGTCATTATCTTGTACAGGAAAAGGAACCATTTGTAATATGGGTGCAGAAGTAGGCGCTACAACTTCTACTTTTGGATATGATGAATCTATGGAACGCTATTTACGCTCTACCGATAGAAATGATGTAGCCGATGCTGCCAATGCTGTTAAAGATTATTTAACTGCCGACCCAGAAGTTTACCAAAATCCGGAATTGTATTTTGATCAAATTATAGAAATCAATTTATCTGAATTAGAGCCCCATTTAAACGGTCCATTTACGCCGGATTTAGCAACTCCAATTTCAAAAATGAAAGAGGAAGCCATCAAAAATAATTGGCCTTTGGATATTGAAGTTGGACTAATTGGTTCTTGTACAAACTCTTCTTATGAAGATATTTCAAGAGCGGCATCTTTATCCAAACAAGTTGCTGATAAAAATTTGAAAACTAAAGCAGCATTTATGATTACTCCGGGTTCTGAATTAGTTCGTTATACTGTTGAAAGAGACGGATTTATCAAAACATTTGATGCCATTGGCGCCACAGTTTTTGCCAATGCTTGCGGCCCATGTATTGGTATGTGGGATAGAGTAGGAGCTGAAAAACAAGAAAGAAATACCATTGTTCATTCTTTCAACCGAAACTTTGCAAAACGTGCTGATGGAAATCCAAATACCATGGCTTTTGTAGGTTCTCCAGAAATTGTGACGGCATTAGCTATTGCAGGTCGATTGGATTTTAATCCGTTAACCGATACATTAATCAATGAAAATGGCGAAGCAGTTATGTTAGATGAACCCACAGGATTTGAATTACCATTGTTAGGTTTTGATGTTGAAGATGCCGGATTTATTGCGCCTGCAGCAGATGGAAGTAAAGTTGATGTAAAAGTAGCAACCAATTCTGAAAGATTACAATTGTTAGAACCATTTCAAGCGTGGGATGGAAAAAATATTAGCAATGCCAAATTGTTGATTAAAGCTCTTGGAAAATGTACAACCGATCATATTTCTATGGCCGGACCATGGTTGCGTTTTCGTGGACATTTAGATAATATTGCCAATAATACTTTAATTGGTGCGGTAAATGCTTTTAATCAGAAAACAAATTTGGTTAAAAATCAATTAACTGGTGAATATGGAGCAGTACCAGATGTTCAAAGAGTGTATAAAGCCAATGAAATTCCTACCATGGTTGTGGGTGATCATAATTATGGTGAGGGTTCATCAAGGGAACATGCAGCCATGCAACCACGTCATTTAGGTGTTAAAGTTGTGTTGGTAAAATCGTTTGCGCGTATTCATGAAACCAATCTTAAAAAACAAGGAATGCTGGGTTTAACCTTTGCAAATGAAGCAGATTATGACAAAATTATGGAAAATGATACTTTCAATTTTATTGATTTGGTTGATTTTGCTCCAGGAAAACAACTAAGCATTGAAATAGTTCATGAAGATGGAAGTAAAGAAATGATTAAAGCAAATCATTCTTATAACGAGGGTCAAATTGAATGGTTTAAAGCTGGTAGCGCCTTAAATTTAATCAAAAAACAAAATAATTAATATTAAATATAACAAGAAACTCCATTTAGGAGTTTCTTGTTTTTTAAAGGATTACCCTTATGAAATTTAATAAGAAAATGATTTCTAACATCTTATTTATTGTTGCTATAGCGCTGCTAATTTATCCACCTTCACGAGCTTGGATTATGCGTCAAGTTGCATTTTCACCATCCGTAGAAAAAGTTGAAGAAAGGGCAATATTAAGCAATTATAATTGGCAATTAAAAGGAATTAACACCACAGATTTAGATTTTGAAACTACTAAAAATAAAGTAATTATTGTAAATATGTGGGCAACCTGGTGTCCGCCTTGTGTTGCAGAAATGCCAAGTTTACAAGATTTATACAATGATTATAAAGATACAGTCGTTTTTATATTTGTTACATCAGAAGGGAAAGAAATAGTGATGCCTTTTATGGATAAAAACAATTACAATTTACCCATTTATAATATGATGAGTAGAGAACCCGAATTATTATCCTCTCAAAGTATTCCAACTACATTTTTAATTGATAAAAATGGCGCAATTGTTATCAAAAAAACAGGCGCAGCCAATTGGAATAGTAAAAAAGTGCGCAAACAATTAGATGAATTGATTAAAGAATAGTTTAGTATAAAATCTTAAAAATATATGTTATAATTCGATAAGTTTTTAAGAAAATTCATCTAAAACTTGGCAAATTATAGCACAACCTTCTTCTATTTCCTGTTCAGAAATAGTAAGTGGAGGCGTTATTCTGATGGCAGTTCCATCAAATAATAACCAGAAAAGAATCAATCCTTTATCAAGGCATTTTAATATTACTTTGCTGGCAAAATCTGCATTTTCAACCATTGCGGCCAACATCAATCCAGTGCCACGAATTTCATTAATTTTTGGATGTACCAATAATTTTCTGAATAATTTTTCTTTTGCTATTACCTGATTCATTAAATCTGTTTCTACCACTTCTTTAAGTGTTGCCAATCCGGCTGCTGCAATTACAGGATGACCGCCAAAAGTAGTAATATGGCCTAATTTTGGATGTTCTTTTAATAAATTCATGTTTTCATGCGAAGAAATAAAAGCACCAATGGGCATGCCACCACCCAAACCTTTTCCGGTTACAAAAATATCGGGCGTTACGCCATAATGTTGGAATCCGTATAATTTACCAGTGCGCCCAACGCCTGTTTGTATTTCATCCAAAATTAACAATGCACCTACTTCTTCACATCTTTTTTTAACTTTTGATAGGTAATGATTTTCGGGCTCTATAAATCCGGCGCCTCCTTGGATAGTTTCCAAAATAACTCCGGCAGTTTTGTGGGTAATTTTTGCTAAATCGGCAACATTATTAAATTCTATGAATTTTACACCTGGAATTAAAGGTCTAAAAGCACGATTTTGTTTTTCGGCTCCACAAACACTCATAGAACCTTGTGTATTACCGTGATACGCTAAATTTGCAGCAATAATTTCACTTCTTCCAGTAACTCTTTTGGCTAATTTTAAAGATCCTTCGGTAGCTTCTGTTCCAGAATTTGTAAGATAAACACAATTTAAACTTTCTGGTAAATTGTTGGCTAATAAAGTAGCTAAAGCAACTTGTGGTTCTTGGATAAACTCACCATAAACCATCACATGCATATATTTATCTACCTGATTTTTAACGGCATCATTTACTTTTGGATGATTGTGACCCAAGGTATTTGCAGAAACTCCTGCTACAAAATCGAGGTATTTTTTACCGTTGATATCATAAATATAAGAACCCTTTGCAAATGAAATTTCTATAGCTAAAGGATGTGGCGTTGTTTGCGCTTGATGTTTTAAAAATAAATTTTGATTAGATTCCATAACATTTAATCATAAATAAAAATAGCTTCTTTGGTTTTTGGGCGTTCTTTGTCTCGCCATAAAAAACCTTTAAAAAGCGCTGATTCTTTTGGAAATTTAGATGGGGGATAGGTTTGACCATCAGGTTTTCTGAGAAAATCAATATAATTAATCGAATTATCGCCTAATTCAAACTCAATTTCGCTACATTTCATTTTTAAAATTCCCACCAATTCTTGGTCATCATTTCTTAAATAATTAATGACTTCTCCATTGCCATTGACCCTGATTTTCTTGAGTTTATTTTCTATGAATTTTCCAAATATATTTTTTCCTTTAATTTGATTGTAACCGCTAGAGTCTTTTTGAATTACAAAACTGTTATTAATCACTTTTAAAGAATCTAATTTATTTGTTTTGATATTGGAAATTAGATAAATAGTATCTCCTGTAACCTGATTTCCATCTGACCAAAGTATTGGATTGCGTATCATTTTAGTAATTCCGGTTGCTTGATTGCTATAAATTGAATCACATTTTCCTTGTAAATCAGACTTAAATATTTTTACTTTATGAAAGGCCTTAATTTTGCGTTCATTTGATTTTCCAACAATCATCATTTTTTCTCCGTGCATATACATTGAATCTTTTTCAGTAATAAAAATTGCCACTGGTTTTTGCACAATAAAAGCAGAATCTTTTCTTTCAAAATACTCTGCATAACCACCTTTTATAACTGTTTTATTGATTGAATCTGTAATTATTAAATTTTTTGAGGCAGAAATAAAACCAATTAACTGGTTATAATACAAACTATCAGCTTTAATATCTCTATCCTTATACTTGATATTTGAATTTTTTACAGCGTGTGAAATTTTTGTACGCGTATCATGAAATCCTTTTTCTGTATAAATAGTACTTTCTTTATTGTAAATGGTAGAAGGACCATATAAAAAAGCCATTCCTGTATTGGTATAATAATCTAAATGACTAGAAACTAAACGGTTATTTGGACTTGTAATTTCTACTTTATGAACTGCCTGAAATTTTTTGTTGATTAAATAATAATTCCCAATGGTACTTTTTAAAGTATTGGTTTGATCTTTTATGGTTGCCTTATTTCGATAATACAAATGTTGTTCAGCCCTGTTAAAATGAAGTGTGTCTGTAGTTAAAGTCATTTGTGGATCTTTCAAAACTACTTTTCCCCAGGATACTACTTTTTGTGTATTTCCATTATAATCTACATATTTACTAGATTGTGTTATGGTATCTCCCTGATTTAAAAACACTTCGCCAACCGCTTGAATAATATTTACATCTGGATATAAAAGTGCTTGTTGGCAACGCAAAGTAAAACCTTCATGTTCTACAAAAACATTTCCCAATAAAACGATTGCATTTGGATGTTTTTCTTCGTTTTTAAAAGCATTATCGGCATGAATTAATTTAATTTTTTTGAGCTGACCAAAAGAATTGAATGTAATTAAACCTAATAAAAATAAAATGATATATTTTTTCAAGTGTTTCAATTTTATACAAAAATACTAAAATGATGAGAGTTATAGTCATAAAAAAACGCTCAATAAAGAGCGTTTATTGTTAAATATGAATTGTTTGAGTTCTATCAGGCCCAACTGAAACTATTTTGATTGGAACTGCTACAAATTTTTCTATAAATTGGATGTATGTTTTTAAATTTTCTGGAAATTCATTTGCATGTTTTAAAGTTGTTAAATCTGCTTCCCAACCATTAAAATCGGTATAAATAGGCATAACATTTTCTGGCTCAATATTGTAAGGTAAATGATTTATTTCTTTTCCTTGATACATATAAGCGGTGCAAATTTTCAATTTTTTAAATCCAGAAAGCACATCTGCTTTCATCATAATTAATTGGGTTACACCGTTTATTTGAACTGCATATTTAAGCGCTACTAAATCTAACCAACCACAACGTCTTGGTCTGCCAGTAGTTGCGCCAAATTCATTTCCAATTCTGCCCATATCTGCTCCAATTTCATCAAATAATTCAGTAGGAAAAGGTCCAGAACCAACACGAGTTGTATAGGCCTTAAAAATACCGAGTACTTCTTTAATTTTATTGGGTGCAATTCCTAATCCGGTACAAGCGCCGGCCGCGGTAGTATTAGAGGATGTTACAAAAGGATAGGTTCCAAAATCAACATCTAATAATGAACCTTGAGCGCCTTCTGCTAAAATAGTTTGCCCATTTTTGAGTGCATTGCTAAAAAATTCTTCACTATCAATAAAATTAATTTTATTTAAATCTGAAATGGCTTCAAAAAACTCTTTTTCTAATTCATCAAGATTAAATTCAATTTTAGCATCATAAAAATCTAACAATTTCAGATGTTTATTCTTGAGTGTTTCATAACGAGATTTCCAATCTACCAATTCTAAATCACCAATTCTAAGTCCGTTTCTACCGGTTTTATCCATATAAGTTGGTCCAATTCCTTTTAAAGTGGAGCCAATTTTTGCAATTCCTTTAGATGCTTCAGAGGCCGCATCAAGTAGGCGATGGGTTGGTAAAATAATATGTGCTTTTCTAGAAATGTATAGTCTTTTTTGATATACTGTATCTTGAAGTCCTAATTTTTCTAGTTCTTTTTTAAAAATAACGGGGTCAATTACCACTCCGTTTCCAATAACATTAACAGCATTTTCATGAAAAATACCAGATGGAATGGTGTGTAGTACAAATTTTTTACCATCAAAAATTAAGGTATGTCCGGCGTTTGGACCTCCTTGAAAACGGGCAATTATATCATATTTTAGAGTAAGAACATCTACAATTTTGCCTTTTCCTTCATCGCCCCATTGTAATCCAAGTAGTATATCTACAGCCATTTTTTATTGATTTTTATAAATTGATATATTTTTATTCTGATTTTTTTTTGGTGGCGTAAAAGTATAAAGAATGATTGCTAATATCTACATTAAAAATTTCTTCAATTGATTTTTTTATTACATGTATTCTTGGGTCACAAAACTCAATAACTTCACCAGTATCGGTTAAAATTAAATGATCGTGTTGTTTATCAAAATAACATTTTTCATAATGTGCCTGATTTTGACCAAATTGATGTTTGCGAACCAATCCACATTCTAATAAAAGTTCAATAGAGTTGTAAATAGTAGCCCTGCTAACCTGATATTTTTTGTTTTTCATTTGTATGTATAAAGATTCTACATCAAAATGCTCTTCTAACATATAAATTTCATGAAGTATCGCAAATCTTTCGGGTGTTTTGCGATGGTTATTATTTTCTAAAAAGTTAATAAAAACAGTTTTAACAATTTCTTGATGGTTAATTACACTCATAACTTAACGATTTGGAATTATAACACATAATCTTATTATAGGTTACTAAGATAATTTAAAATAAGGAATCGGCAGACTTAATGCTTATAAATTCTACTAACTTTTTCTACACCTTCAATTCTTTTAATATTATCTATCAGTTTTGTTAGTTGTGTTTTATTTTTTACTTTCACTGTTACATTGCCTTCAAATACGCCTAAATGTCCTTCAATATTAATACTTTGAATGTTAACATTCATATTGTTAGAAATTATTTTGGTGATGTTACTTACCATACCAACATTGTCATTTCCAAATATTTTTAAAATCGCCGTAAAATCTTCTTGTGATGAATCAATCCATTTTGCATTGATAACTCTATAGGCAAATTTAGCTTGCATACTCACAGCATTTGGACAATCGTTTCGATGAATTTTGATACCTTCATTAATGGTTATAAATCCAAAAACTTTATCACCAGGTATTGGACTACAGCATTTTGCAAATGAATAATCTAAATGTTCTTCTTCCTTTCCAAAAACAATTAAGTCAAATTTAGTACTAATTTCTTCTTGGTCTAGATGTTCAGAAACCTTAGTTTTTTTAATTTTCCGTTTAAAAAAATTAATAAAAGGATTTGATTTTTGAGCGGCAAATGTTTTAAGTAATGTATTTTCTATATTTCCAACTCCGGCTCTGTAAAATAAATCAGAACTTGTTTTAAGTTTAAAAAAACTCACCAATTCATTCAAAGTTTTTTCATCCAAGGTCAACTTTAAATGCCGTAACTTTCTTGTTAATAATTCTTTACCTTCTATTATTATTAGTTTTTGATCATCTTTTAAGGCAGATTTAATCCTGGCTCTTGCACGGGCCGTTTTGGCAATCTCTAGCCATCTTGTATTTGGTTTTTGATTGGGAGATGTAATAATTTCTACCTGATCACCGCTGTTTAAAACATAACTAATAGGTACCAATTTTCTGTTAACTCTTGCGCCTCTACAATGATAACCAACTTCGGTGTGAATGGCATATGCAAAATCTAAAGCAGTTGAATCTTTTGGTAATGATTTTAAATCGCCATTGGGTGTAAAAACATAAATTTCTTTGGTAAAAAGATTTAATTTAAAATCTTCTAAAAAATCAATCGCAGTTGAGTCTGTATTTTCTAAAGATTCTCTTAACCTGTTTAACCAACCTTCTAAACCACTTTCTGTTTCTTTGCTATCTACATGTTTATATTTAAAATGAGCTGCATATCCTTTTTCTGCAATTTCATCCATACGTTCTGAACGAATTTGAACTTCTACCCAATGGCCTTTCGGACCCATAACGGTAGTGTGTAAAGATTCATATCCAGTAGTTTTTGGTTGTGTTATCCAATCTCTTAGTCGAGACGGATTGGGTTGAAAGTGATCTGTAATTATGGAATATATTTTCCAAGCATCAAATTTTTCACTTTTATCTTTTGATTTATAAATAATTCTAATGGCAAATTTATCGTACACTTCTTCAAATGTAACATCTTGGGTAAGCATTTTTTTTCTGATTGAAAAAATAGATTTTGTTCTTCCTTTTATGGTAAATTCAAAACCTTCATTTTCTAATGATTTTTTAACAATATCAGTAAAAGTTTGGATATACTCATTTTGTTTTTCTTTAGATTCTTGAATTTTGTTTGAAATTTCAAAATAAACATCAGGTTGCGTGTATTTTAAACCTAAATCTTCTAATTCACTTTTGATGTTAAATAATCCTAAACGATGTGCTAAAGGCGCATAAATATAGAGTGTTTCTGAGGCAATTTTTAATTGTTTATCACCCGCCATGGCATCCATGGTTAGCATGTTATGATAACGGTCGGCTATTTTAATTAAAATTACCCGCACATCTTCATTTAATGTCAGCAACATTTTTCTAAAATTCTCTGCCTGAATGGAAGTATCTATATCCTGATTGAGATTGGAAATTTTGGTTAATCCATCAACAATTTTGGCTACTGTTTCTCCAAAATTTTGCTGAATATCCTCTAAGGTGTATTTGGTGTCTTCTACCACATCGTGTAAAAGTGCCGCTATTATGGATACAGCTCCCAAACCAATTTCATAAGCTACAATTTTTGCAACTGCAATTGGGTGATAAATATAAGGTTCGCCAGTTTTTCTTCGCTGGTTGCTATGCGCTTCTACAGCATAATCAAAGGCTTTTCTGATAGCTTTTTTATCACCATCACTCAAAGTTTGATAAGTACCTTTAAGCAAATCTTTATATCTAAGCGCTATTTCCTTATTTTCTTCTTCTATGTTTATTTTATACGGCATACCCTAAATTAACATAAATTTTTGTAGAAACAATAAGTTTAAAGTAAATATTAATTCAAATTTTTGTAGCGTTGTAATAGAGTAGGGTGAGAATAGTGAATAAAAACATACCAACTATGTGGCGTTAAATTACTTAAGTTATTTTTTGACAATTTTTTTAATCCGCTGATGAGTGCTGTTCCCAAACCAAAATTTTGAGCATAATTGTCTGCTTGGTATTCAAATTTTCTGGAAATAATATTATTAAACAAACCTGTAATTTCAGAAATTGGCGTGTAAAGTAGTCCAAAAGCAATCATTCCGATATGAAAATTTGGAATATTAACGCCTAAAGCATTTGCTAATAATTCACTGTTGATGAAAATTGACAATAAATATAGGGTAATGGCGGTTAAAATTGTACCGATAAAAAAATTGAAAATGATATGTTTGCGTTTGTAATGCCCAACTTCATGCGCTAAAACCGCCACAATTTCTTCAGTTTCTAAATCATTGATAAGTGTATCGTATAAAACCACTCGTTTTTTAGGCCCAAATCCTGCAAAATAAGCATTGGCTCGTGTACTTCTTTTAGAACCGTCAATTACAAATAGTTGGTCTAATTTAAATCCGGTTTTTTGTACAAAAGATTTGAGCGCTTCTTTTAATTCGCCATCTTCTAAAGGAGTTTGTTTGTTAAAAAGTGGCACAATTAAAGTGGAATAAAACATATTCATAAAAATTGAAAATAG
The DNA here is from genome assembly GCA_947085395.1 of uncultured Bacteroidota bacterium. Lineage (GTDB taxonomy): Bacteria > Bacteroidota > Bacteroidia > Flavobacteriales > Flavobacteriaceae > JAGXRT01. The sequence continues at coordinate 11,227 of CAMTWE010000167.1, forward strand.
GGTAACTAATACCAAAGCAAAAATCCAAAAATTGGTTCCAAAATAATTATAAAAAAGTATGATGATGAATAATATAAGTCCGCCAATTATTGTAGAAAGTAAGATTCCTTTTATTTTATCGATGAAAAATAATTTTTTGGTGGTTTTATTAAATCCAAATTTTTCTTCAATTACAAAAGTTCTGTAATAAGAAATCGGCATTGTTAAAATAGTGCTTGCCAATGATAAAATTCCGAAAAATAATAAAGAAATCAGTATTTCATTTGAGGTAATTTGCCGCGCTAAATCATCTACAAAAGCAAAACCGTTTAGTAATAAAAATATCAAAATTACTACAAAAGAAATTACAGAAATCAATAATGAAAAATGATAGGTTTCTTTTTTATAGTGTTGAGATTTAAGGTATTGCGTTTCATCATAAACATCTTTTAATTCTGTTGGAATTTCATCAGAAAAATGTTTAAAATTGAGATTATCTAAGCATTTATCGAAAATAAAATTTAAAACTAATATTCCGATAATAGTATAAAACACGAAAGTTGCAGTCATTTATTTGGTTGGATTTAAAACACGTCTAGAGGTTTTATAATATTTTTTCCAGTAAGTACTATCTATAGAAGATTTGGTAACGCCCAATCTAGTGGAGCTGTGCATAAAAATACCATCACCCAAATAAATACCAACATGGCTATAACCAGGAGGTTTAAATATTACTAAATCGCCAATTTGAAGCTGTTCTTTTTTAATTTCTTCGCCAACGGTAACCATATCACGTGAAGAACGCGGAAGTTTCATCTCAAATAAATTTTGAAAAACCGTTGTTACAAAGCCAGAACAATCAAAACCATTTTCATTTCTTCCACCATAACGATATCTTACATGGTCGTACTTTTGAAATTGTTGTTCTAAAATACCTTGAAAAGACATAATTCTTAAAGAATCTAGCTTAAACTCTAAAATAGAATCATTAACTATTAAGTTGCGCTCTGTATTAGCAGTAGCAACTGTAAAAGTTAAAAATAGTATTAAAAATAAAAAGTACTTTATCAAAACTTACTTAAAATTACGTTGTCTTTTAGCTTCAAAAATAAGAATTGCTGCTGACACAGCAACATTAATTGAGTCAATTTTTCCATTCATAGGTATAATTATATTTTGATGGGCATTGTTTAACCACGCTTCACTTAACCCAACATCTTCTGTACCTACTACAATTGCTGAGGAATTCATAAAATTAGCAGTATGATATGGAATGGATGCTGTTAATGCTGCACAAAATATATTAATTTGATGTTCTTTTAAATAGTTGATGATTTCTGTAGTACTGCCAACCGCAATTTGATTGGTAAAAACGCCACCAACACTGGAACGAATAATATTCGGATTGTATAAATCTGTTTTCGGATTTGCAATGATAACCGCATCTACATTTGCAGCATCTGAAGTTCTTAGAATTGCGCCAATATTTCCTGGTTTTTCGGGCGATTCTGCAATTAATAATAACGGATTTTTACGGGTAAATTTTAAATCTGCTAAACAATGTTTTTTCGGAATTGCCACTGCCAAAACACCCTCTGTAGAATTTCTATAAGCTAATTTTTGATAAACATCCAAAGAAATTTCTATCATATCAATAGTTGTTGCATCGATATTAAAAAGTTGTTCAAAAGCTGATAAACTAATGATTTGCGGACAAAACAACCAAGTTTTAAATTGATAATTACCTAAAATTGCCAATTGAATTTCTTTAATTCCTTCAATAATAAACTGCGCTTCTTTTTTTCGTTCGCTCGATTTTTCTTGAAGTTTTAAAAGGTCTTTTACCAACTTATTTTGAACGCTTGTAATTTGTTTCATCTATAAATATTAAAATGCAAAAATAAAAAAAGCAGTCGGATGACTGCTCTTAAATTTTTGTTAATCTATTGATTTTTATATTTTTCTGTATATCTTTTAAATAATTGGGTTTGATGTGTTTCCAAACTAATTTTTCTGCCTTGTATAAAAGCAAAAGTTAACTGATTGGTTCTCATATCTAAAGCATCGCCCTCAGAAATAAATAAAGTAGCATCTTTTCCTTCTTCTAATGAACC
>CAMTWE010000168.1:0-1417 GCA_947085395.1 uncultured Bacteroidota bacterium
AGGCACATTTTGATAAATAAAATCGCCGTGTTTCCCTGTAAATAGTTTATTCATGGTGGTGAAAAACTCTTTTCTTTTAGTTTCATCTGGCCAAGCGGCTTTAATTAACTCCTGATTTTTATCGCCACTTTTCTCTAAATCAGCTAAAGAATCAAAAACAAAAACTTCGATAAAATCTCTACTATCCGAACCCCATAAATGACGATGTGGATAATACGCCTTTACTAAAGGATTTTTATGAATTACATTTTTGGCAAATTCATTATATCCTTTTCCTTCTCCATTTAAAGCCATTTGAGTTTTTCTTATGTATATTACTTGTGGTTTAACTGCTTTAGTAGTTGGCTGTTTAGAAAAAGCCATTGATTGATATATTTCATCAGAATGTTTTTTGGTATAATAGCTAGATTGCTTATCAAAAAATAATTTTCTTTTAGCTTCATCTGGGAAATTCTTTTCAATTAACTTATTATTAACTTCACTTGATTTTTCAATATCTCCCCAAGAATTATAAACATAAACAAATTCTACTTCCGAATTATCTGCTGTATATAAATGAGTAATAACATGTGATGCAATAACTAATTCATTTTGATTGGTAACTTTGTCAAAAAATTCTTTTTCAGTTTTAAGCCAATCTGTTCCATCGGCTTTTAAATCAAAATGCATCTTTGTAATAGTAATAAATACAGGTTTTTGCTCTGTATCTTGAGCAAATGAAATTGCAGACACTAATAATACAATTAACAGCATCCAACTAAATAAGTTTTTTTTGGTTTTCATATTGGTTATTTTTGGTTAGTATTAAATTATTCTGAATTAAAAAATACACAGCGATTATTATTGAAAGTATCCGCTTCTTATTTAAAGAATCGGTCTCAATTTAAAATCTTTTTAATATAGATTCAGTAATTATACTTGGGAGCTTAATTATTATCTAAATAATGTAAATACATTCTATATTTGATAATATTATCGGTAATATTTTACTAATTTAACAATTGATAAAAGTCGTCACAAGAAAATCTGATAGATTTTTAAAAATCTATTTACAAAAACTATCAATAAAAATTATAGTAAAGGCAATTCTGCCACCACAAATGTACTACCGCCCACAAAAATCAAGTCTGATTCACGGGCATTTTTTTGGGCATTAAACAGTGCTTTTTCAACAGAATCATAAATTTCGCCATGAAGTCCAAACTTTTGTGCTTCTTGATAAAGTATAATTACCTCTAAACCACGTGGAATATTGGGTTTACAAAAATAATATTGGGCATTTTTAGGAAACATCGATAAGATTTTGGTGATATCTTTATCATTTACCATTCCTAAAACGATGTGTAATTTGTCAAATTTTTCTTCTTGAAGTTGTTGTAAAACATACGACAAACCTTCTTTATTATGAGCGGTATCA
>CAMTWE010000169.1:0-2713 GCA_947085395.1 uncultured Bacteroidota bacterium
AAAAGAGATGACACATACCTATAAAATTACCGGAATGACTTGTGATGGATGTCGCAAAAAAGTCGAAAAAGTATTGAATGCTATTGAAGGAATAGAAGCAAAAGTCTTATTAAATCCGCCAATTGCTACTATAACTATGGACAAACACATTTCAACAGTACAATTGCAAGAAGCACTAGAAGTAGCTGGAAAATATACCATAGAAATGAGTAATGGCAAAAGTCTGCAACATGAAGTAACAAATTTGCCAACCACAAAATCTTGTTGTTCAACACCCGATCCAAATGTTAAAAAGGCAAGCATTATCACAAATAAAACTAAAGGAAAATACTATTGCCCGATGCATTGTGAGGGTGAAAAAATCTATGATCAATCTGGAGATTGTCCAATATGCGGAATGGATTTGGTAAAAGTTCCCGAATTAAGTGTGGAGAAAGTATTGTACACTTGCCCAATGCACCCAGAAATTATTAGACACGAATCAGGTTCGTGTCCCATTTGCGGAATGGATTTAGTGCAAATGGAACCTAGTGATAGTGAAGATAAAAAGATGTATGTTGATTTGCTTAAAAAAATGAAAATTGCAGTTGTTTTTACAGTTCCCGTTTTTATGATTTCAATGATGGAAATGCTGCCCAACAATCCGTTACTGCAACTAATGGATATCACAAAATGGAATTGGGTACAATTGCTACTTACGCTGCCAGTAGTTTTTTATGCGTGTTGGATGTTCTTTGTTCGTGCATGGAAATCAATCATTACTTGGAATTTGAACATGTTTACACTGATTGGTATTGGCACAGGTGCTGCTTTTCTGTTTAGTTTGATAGGAATGTTTTTCCCCAATATTTTTCCACAAGAATTTAAAACAGAACAAGGATCGATTCATTTATACTTTGAAGCCACAACTGTAATCTTAACTTTAGTTTTATTAGGACAATTACTAGAAGCCAAAGCACACAGCCAAACCAGTGGTGCTATAAAAGAATTATTAAAACTTGCACCTACCGAAGCCATTTTAGTTAGTGAGGGCGCTGATAAAATAATTTCTATTCATGACATTAAAAAAGGTGATTTATTGCGCGTAAAACCAGGAGAAAAAATTCCTGTTGATGGAAAAATCACAGATGGAGAAAGCAGTATTAACGAAGCAATGATTACAGGAGAACCAATTCCTGTTGATAAAAAGATTGATGATTCTGTCATTGCAGGAACTATCAACGGTAATAAATCGTTTGTTATGATTGCCGAAAAAGTGGGTTCAGAAACCTTGCTTTCACAAATAGTTCAAATGGTAAACAACGCCAGTCGATCTAAAGCGCCCATTCAAAAACTAGCCGATAGTATTTCCAAATATTTTGTACCCATTGTAGTTTTTATCGCTTTAATAACATTTTTTGTTTGGGCAAAATTTGGACCAGAACCTGCATTGGTTTACGGATTTATAAATGCCATTGCAGTATTAATTATTGCCTGTCCATGTGCTTTAGGATTAGCCACGCCCATGTCTGTAATGGTTGGCGTTGGCAAAGGCGCTCAATCTGGAGTGCTGATAAAAAATGCAGAAGCAATACAAAATATGGATAAAGTAACTGTTTTAATCATTGATAAAACAGGAACAATTACCGAAGGAAAACCATCTGTTGAAAAAATAATCGCTATCAAAAATGATGAAAATTTCTTATTACAAAACATTGCATCATTGAATCAATATAGCGAACATCCTTTAGGAGAAGCCGTTGTAAATTATGCCAAATTAAAAAATATTTCATTAATAGCAGTCAAAGATTTTGAATCTGTTGCAGGAAAAGGTGTAATTGGAACCGTTGATCATAAAAAAGTAGCATTGGGAAATAAAAAACTTTTAGAACAAGTTGGCGCAAGCATTTCAGAGGAGCTAGATAACAAAATTATTGCTGAACAAAAACTAGGAAAAACGGTTTCCTATATTGCTATTAATAAAGAAGTTGTAGGTTATGTAGCTATTACAGATGCCATAAAAGAAACCAGTAAAGAAGCCATAAAAGAATTGATGCAGCAAGGTTTAAAAGTCATTATGATAACAGGTGATAATGAAAATACTGCAAAAGCAGTAGCCAATGAATTAAATTTGAGCAGTTTTAAAGCAGCTTGCTTACCCGAAGATAAACTCAAAGAAATTAAACGCCTGCAAGCCGAAGGTGAAATAGTGGCAATGGCTGGTGATGGAATTAATGATGCTCCAGCATTGGCGCAAGCCAATATAGGAATTGCCATGGGAACCGGAACCGATGTTGCTATTGAAAGCGCTAAAATAACCTTGGTAAAAGGCGATTTACAGGGCATTGTAAAAGTAAAAAAACTGAGTCATGGGGTTATGAAAAATATTAAACAAAATTTGTTTTTTGCTTTCTTCTATAATATTTTAGGAGTTCCAGTTGCTGCCGGAGTTTTATACCCTGTTTTCGGATTGTTACTTTCGCCAATGATTGCAGCTTTAGCCATGAGTTTTAGTTCTGTTTCAGTGATAGTAAATGCGCTGAGGTTAAGAAGTTTAAAACTTTAGGTGAGGTATGATTAAATTAACCATAAACTAATGATTTTTAATGGTTTATTTTGATTTAAAAAACTTTTCATTGTTTATCTGATGCAGATAGAGATTAAGTTCAGTTCAATAGTTGGATATTTAAAAATCCTATAAAAAAATGGAAAAAGCTGCCTTAAATTTTTATGA
>CAMTWE010000170.1:0-23971 GCA_947085395.1 uncultured Bacteroidota bacterium
CTTTGTATTCTAAGAATTTCTTGAATAAATGATAATTTTCTAGTTTCTAAATTCATACATTAATTACTTTTAATCAAAAATACAAAATCTATTTTAAATTCAGAGTTAAATTTATCTTAGGATTTCAAATCAGCTTGTTGCCAACGAGATTTTATATGATTTTTGCGACTGGAACATCGGAGATTTTTCCGGCGTAGCAATATTTTTATTGAATGTTTGTCGTTTGTATTAGTTCAAATTTAAGCATAAATTTTATGAGGTGTTGTGTGTAGTTTTTTATTCGGATATTCTATTCTTTAAATCCATTCTCTCGTGAAGAATTCTTGTAATTTCTACATAGTTTTCATTTAGAGTTCTGTAGAAAATGATATGACGATTCGTTTTCATTCCAAATAGGTTTTGAGTAATTCCGTCATAGTTTTTTCCTAAAACGGGATTGTCTGCAATTTCTTGACAAGTTGAAATCAGCATCTCATAATATTTGTCGGCTTGATTTTCGGACCAAACCTCGAAAGTATAATCCCAAATTTTCGATAAATCCTCAACTGCTTTATTGGTCAATTTAAATTTAGCCATTTGAGTGTTTTTTCGATTTTAGAGATTCAAGATGTTTTTTCGGGTCAAAATCTTGAGCAATTCCGCTATCAATTCCGTCCTGAATTGCGTTTCTCAATGCAATTATTTTACTTTCTTCTTCTTCTAAAAGTCTTAATCCTGCTCGTATAACTTCGCTAACATTTTTAAATCTACCTTCTCTTATTCGACTTTGAACGAATTGATCAAAATAATTTCCTAGTGATATTGATGTGTTTTTGTTCATTTTTATACTATTTTGTTCAAATATACCAATAATTGGTATAATATCCAAATTTTCAAATTACACACAACTCGTTTTATGATTAATAGATAAGATTCTATCCCTATCCTATAAAGAGATATAAAGCCATTTTACATAAAAAAAGGTTAGTGATTATTCGATGTAATTTTTGAGGGAGTACTAAAGTATTTGTTTTTTAGAAATATCTAAATGAACTGAAAATAAATCAACTTTTACCACAAAGAAAAAAAGCAAAAAAGAAAGTGGTAGGATACTTGGGGCGTGGCGTTGCAAAGTATTTTACCTCAGCTAAACTCACAGGATATTTTGGTGACGGTTGTTCTGGCGATGGTTGGAGCGATAACCAGTTTTTTGGTGAGTTTGTTGTTGAAGTATGTGCAGGAGGTTTTTAGCAAATAAGCTTTAGGATTTAAGCCGTAAGCACTATACTGTAAGCGGTAAGCAGTATACTGTAAGTTTTAACTTTAAATAATTTTTGAATCCTTCAATCCTTCAATCCTTCAATCTTTCAATCTTTCAATCTTTCAATCTTTCAATCTTTCAATCTTTCAATCCTTCAATCTTTCAATAAAATAATCGTATTTTTGTTTTTTAGTCAACACCTATGGATTTAAACTATTTAAACGCTATTTCGCCAATTGATGGTCGTTACCGATATAAAATAGCGCGCTTATCTAATTATTTTTCGGAAGCTGCTTTAATAAAATATCGTTTATTAATTGAAATTGAATATTTCATTGCACTCTGCGAAATACCTCTACCACAGTTAAAAAACTTCGAAAAAACACGCTACAACGATTTGCGTTCTATTTATTTAGAGTTTTCTGAAAATGATGCCAAACGAATTAAAGAGCTAGAAAAAACAACCAACCACGATGTAAAAGCCGTTGAATATTTTATCAAAGAACAATTTGATGATTTAAAATTGGCCGCTTATAAAGAATATATTCATTTCGGGTTAACCTCTCAAGATATTAACAATACCGCATTTCCGCTATTATTAAAAGAAGCAATTCATCAAGAATACCAGCTATCTTTAAATAATTTATTACAACAACTCCATCAATTAGCTACAGATTGGGAAGCCGTTCCAATGTTAGCCAGAACGCACGGACAGCCCGCAACTCCTACCCGATTGGGAAAAGAAATACAAGTTTTTGTAACTAGATTAGCACAACAAATTGCTACGCTACAGAACATTCCGTTTGCCGCTAAATTTGGGGGCGCAACTGGTAATTTTAACGCCCATTTTGTGGCTTATCCGATGGTTGATTGGAAAAATTTTGGAAAGCATTTTGTAGAAACCAATTTGGGACTTCACTACTCATTTCCTACCACACAAATAGAACATTACGATCATTTAGCGGCTTTATTTGACAATTTAAAACGCATCAATACAATTTTAATCGATTTAAACAGAGATATTTGGCAATACATTGCGATGGATTATTTTAAGCAAACCATCCAAAAAGGAGAAATTGGATCCTCGGCGATGCCACACAAAGTGAATCCCATTGATTTTGAAAATTCGGAAGGAAATTTAGGATTGGCCAATGCCATTTTTGAACATCTTTCGGCAAAATTACCCATTTCACGTTTGCAACGCGATTTAACCGATTCAACCGTTTTGCGCAATGTGGGCGTGCCGTTTGCACACACCTTAATTGCCTTTCAATCTACTTTAAAAGGATTGCAAAAATTGGTGTTGAATGAGGAAAAAATTCATCAGGATTTAGCAGATAATTGGGCGGTTGTTGCCGAAGCCATTCAAACCATTTTACGCAGAGAACAGTATCCAAATCCGTATGAAGCGTTAAAAGATTTGACTAGAAATCATCAAAAAATCACCCAAAAAACCATGCATCAATTTATTGATGGGTTAAATATTTCAACCGAAATCAAAAAAGAATTAAAACAAATCACACCATTTAACTATACCGGAATTTAATATGGACATTTTTCTACAAGCCGATACTTGGATAGCATTTTTAACCCTTACTTTTTTAGAAATTGTTTTAGGAATAGACAATATTATTTTTATTTCTATTGCCACCAATAAACTTCCACAACATCAACAAAAAAAGGCACAACGAATTGGATTGTTGCTGGCAATGGTGATGCGCATTATTTTACTAATTGGTGTTTCTTACCTTATCGCCATGAACCAATCAATTTTAACGATTGATTTATCATGGATTCATGCTGAAATTACCGGACAAAGTATAATTATGTACTTAGGTGGCTTGTTTTTATTGTACAAAAGCACCAAAGAAATACGCCATAAAGTTGAGGGTGATGTAGATGAAAATGGCACTAAAACCATCGTTCATAAATCACTTTCTACGGTTATTGTTCAAATTATTTTGATAGATTTAGTCTTCTCTTTTGATTCAGTATTAACAGCGGTTGGAATGACCAACGGCATTAATGGTGCTTTAATTATTATGATTGCAGCCGTAATTATTTCGATTATGATCATGATTTTATTTGCCAATCCGGTGAGTAAGTTCGTGAACAACCATCCAACGATACAAATGTTGGCTTTGTCTTTCTTAATTTTAATTGGATTTATGTTGATAACAGAAGGTGCTCATTTATCCAATACAGTGATTTTAGGTCAAGCGGTTGGAGCGATTCCGAAGGGTTATTTGTATTTTGCTATTGCTTTTTCTTTGGGAGTTGAAGCGTTGAATATGAAGATCAGAAAGAAATAAGTGAGCAGTGAACAGTGAGCGGTGAGCAGTGGGCAGCTGGCATTCTCGGTTGGCTGTTAGCAGTGGAAAATGCTATTTTAAAACAAGTATATTTAGCTAAAATGAATGCTCAAACCAGATGGAATGGACAAATATTTCACTGGTCTGCAATTCAAAATGATTTAAATGCGTATTTTAGTGATAGAATAAAATGAAATGACACAGTTTATTGAACACACCCAAGCCAAAAGCAAAACTAGTTTACAGCACACTACTTTCTAACATTAAACTTCATAACCCACTTCTAGTTCTTAATATCAACTAGCTAATCCTTTTCATTTTCATTTTAATTCTATTTAAAAACATCAGTTTAAATTAGTATTACTTTACCTACTTACTATCAATTCAGGTATTCCTTTATAATATGTCTGAAAAATTAAGTAGCTATTATCTCAATTTTCCATAGATAAAAATGGGCTTAATTAATGTAACTCATGTTACATATAGCAGCTTGATTCCAAGCTACTTTTGTCCTTTATTTAATAGAAAATCCATGAAAATCAACTTTTTTTACAGTTATCGCAAAATAACTATTATTTTATTAACAATTTTATTTTCGCAGTATTCTCAGGCACAAAAAGCGATTACACTTCAAGAAGCGATTGCGAGTGTACAAGAAAAAAACCGCAGTATATTGATTGCAAATCAGCAATTGAAATCTGCAAAAGCCGATTACAACAAAAGTATGGGTATTATTTTACCACAACTAAATGTATCTTATACGGCTTTAACCACCAATGACCCTTTAAATGCTTTCGGATTTACCTTGCAGCAACAACAAGTTTCCATGGCAAGTTTTGATCCCAATGCTTTAAACAATCCAGCGCGCACCAATCATTTCGTCACCCAAATTCAGGTGTTGCAACCTTTGATTAATGTGGATGGAATTTTTGGCAGAAAAGCAGCTAAAAACGGAGTCAATGCAAGCGCTTCAATGGCAAATCACACTGAAAATCAAATGGTGTTAGAAGTAGAGAAAGTTTATGGTCAATTGCAATTGATGTATCAATTGGTGGATGTTTATAAAGCGGCTCATAAAACGATTTTAGAACATAAAAAAATTGCTCAAAACTTTTTTAATCAAGGATTTTTGAAGAAAAATGATTTATTAGAAATTGAAATCCATGTAACTGATATCCAAAATCAGCTTCAAAATGCCGAGAAATTGGTGCAAGACACTGCTGCATATTTAAACTTTTTAATGGGAACTGAAGAATTTATCACTTTAAAACCATCAGAAACTTTAGCGCTAAACACCACAAAAATTGATTTAACCAATCAACTTTCTACCGAGCGCGCAGATTTAAAAGCGGTACAATATGGTGTTGAAGCTCAAAATAATATGTATCAATCCACCAAAATGAAGTTTTTACCCAACATCAATGGTTTTGCTAATTTTAATTGGGCAGATGATGAATTTTTAAAAACCAACAGCAATTCTTACTTAATGGGAATCCGTATGTCTTGGGATGTTTTTAAAGGGATGGAACAAATTGGAAATGTTCAAAAACAAAAAGCTGAACTCAAAATTGCCGAACTCAATTTAGACACCTATCTCACCCATAGTAAAATGGAATTAGAAACGGCTAAACGTCAATTTATCAATGCTGAAAATAATTTACAATTGACACTTTTAGCTAAAACTCATGCCGAAGAGGCCTTAAACATCAGAAAAAACAGATTTGACCAAGGTTTGGAAAAAACAGCTGATTTGTTAACTGCTGAAACGGTTTTTCTTCAAAAACAACTCGCTTATTTTCAAGCCATTTTTGAATATAATTTCACCATTTCTTATTTAAAATATTTACAAAATCAATCCTAAAAAATCAAACTTATAACGCAATAAAATGAAAAAAATAACTCAATTATTTGTCATCGTAATCACACTGATTACTTTTAGTTGCAAAGACAACACTCCTAAAACGGCACCAGAAAAAGCTGCTATCAATGTTACGGTTGCCACTACATCGCCCTCTAAAGAAGGTTCTTTTTTAGCTGCCAGCGGTACTATTGAAACCGATCAACATGCCGATATTAGTACCCGCATGATGGGTTTTGTAACCAATGTTCACGTAAAAGTTGGCGACCATGTTAGCAAAGGGCAACTTTTGGTTAGTATCAACAATACTGATATTGTAGCCAAAGAAGCACAGGTTAAAGCGGGAATTATCCAAGCAAAAGCAGGATTAAAAAATGCAGAAAAAGATTACAACCGATTTAAAACTTTGTTAACTCAAAACAGCGCATCACAAAAAGAATTGGATGATATGACTACCCGTTACGAAGTAGCCAAAGCACAATTAGAAGCAGCTAATCAAATGCAAAATGAGGTCAATGCCCATTTATCATACAGCAATATTAGAGCGCCTTTTAGCGGAACCATCACCGGAAAATACATCAACAATGGCGATATGGCCAATCCGGGAATGCCTTTGGTTAGTTTAGAAGCGCCGGGAAAATTTGTAGCCACCGCTATGATTCCTGAAACTGAAATTTCCAACATTAAAAAAGGAACTGCCGTTCAGGTTTTGGTTAAATCAACCGAAACACAACTTACCGGAAAAGTTTCGGAAGTGAGCAATTCTGCGCGATTAACTGGCGGACAATATATAGTTAAAATCAATTTAGATAAAACCGATGCCAAGTTATTTTCTGGCATGTTTGTTACCACACAATTCCCTATAAAAGTTTCAGAAAACAAAGCGGTATTTGTTCCTAAAACTGCCTTAATTTATTACGGAGAATTGGTGGGTATTTATACTATAAGTCAGTCAAATACTGCAATTTTAAGATGGATACGTTCCGGAAAAACCTTGGGTAATGATATCGAAATTTTATCAGGTCTAAATCAGGGTGAAACTTATATCACCTCGGCCGACAGTAATTTATATAATGGTGTAAAAATCGCTATCAAACAATAATATTATGAAAAACGGTTTCGCAGCAAGCATATCCGAATTTTTCTTGCAATCAAAATTAACCATCCTAATCATGGTATCTTTTGTACTATTAGGAATTTACAGTTCTTATTTGATTCCGAGAGAAGAAGAACCTCAAATTGAGGTGCCATTAGCCGACGTATTTGTTCAATTTCCTGGAGCTACTCCAGCAGAAATGGAATCGAGAGTCATAAAACCCTTAGAGAAAATTATTTCTAATTTACCTGGAGTAGAATATGTGTATTCAACTGCTATGAATGAACAAGCCATGGTTATTGTTCAGTTTTATGTGAGGAAAAATGTAGAAGATTCATTTGTACAACTCTACAATGAAATTATGAAACACATGGATCAAATGCCACAAGGTGTTTCCATGCCACTTGTTAAAACACGTGCAATAGATGATGTTCCTGTTTTGGGTTTAACTTTATGGAGTGAAACTTCGGATGATTTTCAATTAAAACAATTGATATCAGAAATTAATTCGGAAGTAGAAAAAGTTGATGGTGTAGGAATTACAAAAATTATTGGTGGTAGAAGTCGCCAAATTAGTGTAATACTCGACAAGGATAAAATGGCCGAAAATAAGGTTGATTTTATCAATGTAGCACAAAAAATACAGATAAACAATCATGCATTTACTGCAGGAAGCATCAAAAATAATGACACTGAATTTGTAATCAATTCTGGTAATTTTTTAAACAGTGTTGAAGATGTAGAAAACTTAATTGTTGGGGTAAATAAAAATACACCCGTTTATTTAAAACAAATTGCAACCATTAAAGACGGACCCGAAAATCCGAGTTCTTATGTTTCATTTGGATACGGAAAAGCCAATGAAGATGCTTCAAAATTCCCATCAGAATATCAAGCAGTCACTTTATCTATCGGTAAACAAAAAGGTGGCGATGCGATGAAGGTATCTAAAGTTATTTTGGATAAAATGGAACATTTAAAAAAGGATTTAATTCCGAATGATGTTCATGTTTCTGTAAGCAGAAATTATGGAGAAACTGCATCTGATAAGGTAAATGACTTATTAATCAACTTAATGATAGCCGTACTTTCAGTATCATTGGTGGTGATGTTAGCCATGGGATGGCGTGGCGGATTGGTGGTGTTTTTATCGGTTCCCATCACTTTTGCTTTGACTATTTTCGGTTATTATTTTATGGATTATACGCTAAACGGCATCACCCTTTTTGCCTTGGTTTTTGTAACTGGTATTGTGGTTGATAATTCCATTATTATTGCAGAAAATATGCACCGTCATTTCAAAATGAAGCGATTACCCTTTAAACAAGCCGCTTTATATTCTATCAATGAAGTTGGGAATCCGACCATTTTAGCCACCATTATTGTAATTGCTTCGGTATTGCCGATGGCATTTGTATCTGGATTAATGGGTCCTTATATGAGTCCGATTCCGATTGGCTCCTCTCTTGCAATGTTAATTTCACTTTTTGTTGCTTTAACCGTAACGCCCTATTTAGGATATTTATTTTTACAAGAAAAAGGTAAAAAAGGCGCTAAAGAAGAAAAAGGAGTTGAATTACAAGACACCAAAATTTATCAATTATACACCAAAATTTTAAATCCGCTTATCGATAATAAGTTAAAACGAACTGTATTTTTCGGAGTAAATATTTTATTATTTGTATTTACCATCAGCTTATTTTTTACCAAATCTGTGGGTGTAAAAATGTTGCCATTTGATAATAAAAATGAGTTTCAAATTGTGGTTGATATGCCCGAAGGTACCACTTTAGAGCGTACCGCAATGGTTACGAAAGAGATTGCACAATTGGTAGGACAAAATCCGATGGTAAAAGATTACCAAAGTTATGTAGGAACGGCATCACCTATTACTTTTAACGGATTGGTACGTCATTACGATTTAAGAAGAGGATCAAACGTTGCTGATATTCAGGTTAATTTAATCCACAAAAGTGAGCGAAGTGCGCAAAGTCATGATATTACTAAAGCATTCAGACCAAAATTACAAGCGATTGGAAAAACATATAATGCCAATATAAAAATTATTGAAGTTCCGCCAGGACCTCCAGTTTTATCAACTTTGGTTGCAGAAGTTTATGGTCCAAATTACCAAGAACAACTCAATATTGCCAATCAATTAAAAGAAAAAATGGCAAAAACTTCTGATGTAGTTGATGTTGACTGGATGATTGAAGCCGACCAAAAAGAATTTAATTTCGAGGTTGATAAAGAAAAAGCAATGTTAAACGGAATTGCGCCTCAGCAAATTGTTGCCACCTTAAATATGGCGCTTTCCAATAGACCTATCAGTAAATTATCACAAGCAGCAGCCAATAATGAAGTAGGAATTGTACTGCAATTGGCAGAACAGGATAAATCATCCATACAAGATTTATTACAACTTAAAGTAATTTCTCAGACGGGACAAGCAGTTCCTATTAGTAATTTGGTAAAAGTTACCGAAAAAATTATTGAGAAAAGTATCATGCGCAAAAATCAGCAAAGAGTGGTGTATGTCACAGCGGATATGGCTGGAGCGTTGGAAAGTCCGGTGTATGCTATTTTAGATTTATCAAAAAAATTAAATGAAATTAAACTTCCAGCCGGATTTACCCTGAACGAAGAATTTACCCAACAACCAGCTCAAAGCGATAATTACACGGTAAAATGGGATGGAGAATGGCAAATTACCTATGAAGTTTTCCGCGATTTGGGCTCAGCATTTGCCATTGTAATCATTATTATTTATATGATTTTAGTTGGATGGTTTCAAAGTTTTAGAGCGCCAATTGTGATGATGATTGCCATTCCTTTATCTTTGGTTGGAATTATTTTAGGACATTGGATTTTAGGTGCCTATTTTACTGCAACTTCTATGATTGGAATGATTGCTTTAGCCGGAATTATGGTGCGAAACTCGGTTTTACTTATCGATTTTGTAAACCTGCGATTAGAAGATGGCGTACCCTTAAGACAAGCCGTAATTGAAGCCGGAGCAGTGAGAACAACGCCTATTTTATTAACCGCAGGAACGGTGGTTATCGGTGCCTTTGTGATGTTAACCGATCCAATTTTCCAAGGTTTAGCCATCTCATTATTAGGCGGAACCATTTTATCAACTGTTTTAACCTTGTTAATGGTACCGTTGATTTATTATTTTACAGAAAAAAATAGACAGAAAAACTAAATTAATAATCACATGAAATTATTATTTATCACCACCATTCGGGAATATGAAAAACACATTCCTGCACTGTTTAAAAAAGCTGGCATAACGGCTTTTAGCAGTACCGATATTAAAGGATACAATACTTTAGAAACTGAGAATCCGATGGATAATTGGTTTTCATCGATGGATGAAAATTTACAATCGAGTATATTTTTCACCTTTACATCGCCAGAACTCATTGATATAATGTTAGAACACATTAAAGAATTTAATATAAAAATTGAAGGACAAAACCCAATGCATGGCGTAGTGATGGGTATCGAAAAATTTGTTTAACACAATTTTATTTTGATTATTTTTAGGAAATCTTTTATATTAGAATGAATCTAAATAAAAGATTTCCTATTTTTGCATTTTATAATATTATAGATTGAAAAGTATAAAGTTATATCTTAATTCTATTATTTTAATGTTAACCTTGGTGTTAACAGTTCCTACTATAATACAATTTCATCATAGTTTTGTAGAACACACAAATATTTTAGTTCATAAAACAGGAATCAATACTGCAAATAATGATCTAAATTGCAGTGTTTTTCATCATATTTTTAAAATAAATTCAACTTTAAATTTAGATAAATTCAATTATTTTACCAATCAATTTTGGACTATTAAAATAATCAATTTCAATCATTTAAATTCAAATAAACAATTACTTACCCTACTTACAAGAGGACCTCCATCGCTTCTTACTTAAGATTTAATTGTTTAACTTAATTTAAAATTTCATCATGAAAATTATATTTAATATCCTATTTATAGGAGTATTCCTATTATTCCCTTTTCAACTATTGGCTCAGAAAACATTGAGCGGTACGGTAGTTGACACAAATCAAAAACCATTATTTAACGTAGAAATTTACACACCGGAAATTCATAAAGGAACGACCACTAATGATGCAGGTTTATTTGAATTAAATAATTTACCCAGCTCAAAAGTAACATTTACTTTTTCTTCTTTAGGTTTTGAGACACAATCGTTAACCATCAATTTAAATGAAAAAAATACTATTTTAATTCAATTAAAACCTGTAGTATTTGAAATTGATGAAGTTATTGTTTCTACTTTATTTCACAAACTACAAAAAGACAATGTTACCAAAGTCGATTTTAGAAGCATGAAATCATTACAACAAAGTG
This sequence comes from uncultured Bacteroidota bacterium, assembly GCA_947085395.1. Taxonomy (GTDB): domain Bacteria; phylum Bacteroidota; class Bacteroidia; order Flavobacteriales; family Flavobacteriaceae; genus JAGXRT01. The sequence continues at coordinate 10,897 of CAMTWE010000170.1, forward strand.
GTGGCTCCACTTTAATGCAACAACTCACCAATATTCCTGGAATTTCACAAATTACCACTGGTAATTCTATTGGAAAACCGGTAATTCGCGGTTTAAGTGGCAATCGGGTTTTGGTGTATTCGCAAGGCGTTAGACTCGAAAATCAGCAATTTGGCGATGAGCACGGTTTGGGTTTAAACGAAGCCGGAATTGAAAGTGTTGAAGTCATCAAAGGGCCGGCTTCTTTACTCTACGGTTCGGATGCCTTGGGTGGCGTGCTGTTTTTTACACCTGAAAAATTTGCTGCTTCAGATACTTATAAAAGCGATTATTCTCAAAAATATTTTAGCAATACCCAAGGAACCAATTTAAATTTGGGTTATAAATCATCTAATAAAAATTGGCAATTTTTAAGCCGTGGAAGTTATGCTTCGCATTTAGATTATAAAATTCCGGATGGAAATCGGGTACATAATACGCGCTATAATGAAACTGATTTTAAAACTGGATTGGGCTTTAGTAATGAAAATTTCTCTAGCAATATACGTTATAATTACACCAATTCTTTATTGGGAATTCCTGAAGATTATGAAATTCAATCTAGCAGCCGAAAACCAGATTTTCCCAATCAGAAAATTGAACAACATATAGTAAGTTCTCACAATCACTACTATCTAAAAAATTCAAAAATAGATGCTGATTTTGGTTATGTAGAAAATCAACGTAAAGAATTTGAAGAGCCAGAAACCGCTGCGCTAGCTATGAAACTAAAAACTTTTAGTTATAATTTAAAATATACACTGCCAAAATTTAATGATTTTGAAAGTATTATTGGCGTACAGGGAATGACACAAACCAATCGGAATTATGGGGAGGAATTATTGATTCCCAATGCTAATTTAGACGATTTTGGCTTGTTTACAACCTTTAATTATACCCTTAATAATACGGTTTTTCAGGCGGGACTTCGTTTTGATAATAGATCGATAAAAACCGAGGAACACGGAGAACTCAATGAAGAAAATTATTTTGCACCTATAAATCAATCGTATAAAAGTTTCAATTCATCGGTAGGATTTAAATCTACCTTATTTAAAGATTATATTTTTAGATTGAATTTTGCAACCGGATTTAGAGCACCCAATTTAGCTGAGTTAACTTCTAACGGGGTTCATGAAGGCAGCAATCGCTATGAAATTGGCAATAGTGATTTGAAAAATGAGCAAAATTTCCAAACAGATATTTCTTTGGAATATAAAACAGACCATTTTGAGTTTTATCTCAACGGATTTTACAATCATCTCAACAATTATATTTTCTTATCACCTACTCAAAATATAATTGACGGAAACGAAGTTTTTACTTACGTACAAGATGATTCTAAATTGTATGGCGGAGAAATAGGCGTTCATTTTCATCCACACCCATTAGATTGGTTGCATTTAGAAAGTTCATTTGAAAGTGTTTACGGAAAACAACAAAACGGTGATTATCTTCCGTTAATTCCGGCAAACAAATGGAATAATAACTTAAAATTTACTTTTCCATCCAATAAATGGAGTCAAAGTTCTTTTGCATCATTAAATGTAGAACACACTTTTGATCAAAAAAATATCAGTAATTTTGAAACAGTATCATCTGGCTATACTTTATTCAATATTAACAGTGGCGGTACTTTTTCATTTTATAAGATGAAGTTTGATGCGAGTTTTAACATTCAGAATTTATTTGACACTTCTTATATTTCGCATTTATCACGCTTAAAAGCAGATTTAATTCCGAGTATTGGTCGCAATTATGTCTTAGGAATCAAATTTAATTTATAAAATAATTGATAAGATAAGAGCTCCGTTTGGAGCTCTTTTTTATTAACTAAAAAAGAAGTTTTATAAAATTATTAATTATAAGACCAGATGGTGAAAAAATAGATAGAAAAGTTTGAAAATCTGATTTTTCCATGCCAAATGATATAATATTAAATAAAGTTATTTAGAATAACCCACAAACCATAATCGAGTATATGGCTCCGCTCCCGTATGAACGGGAACGGAGTGCGCCTCTCTACACCACCGAGCCCTTCAACTTCGCTCAGGTTTCTTCCAATGGAGCCAAATGCAATTCTCAGCATCTTTGTAAAAGCAAAATAATTATCAGGCATTCACATTTATTAATTGATTCCACCTCCTTAAATTCTTAGGTCTCATAAAATTTACGACATAAAAAAAGAGGCATATCGCCTCTTACTTTATTTGATGGGTTCGCCAACCAAATCATATTCGCTGGCATCGGTAATTTTGATATCAATAAATTGTCCGATTTGTATGTAATGTGCTGTTGCATCTACCAATACTTCATTGTCAACATCGGGTGAATCAAATTCGGTGCGACCATAAAAATAATTGCCCTCTTTTCTGTCGAAGATACATTTAAAAGTTTTACCAATTTTCTGCTGATTTAACTCCAATGAAATTTGTAATTGGATGTCCATAATTTCAGCAACGCGCTGTTTTTTAACCTTTTCTGGCACATTGTCTTCTAAAGTTGCGGCATGTGTGTCTTCTTCATGCGAATACGCAAAAACGCCCAAACGTTCAAAACGCATTTCTTGCACCCATTTTTTTAACTCCTCAAACTGTGCTTCCGTTTCGTTGGGATATCCTACAATTAAAGTTGTTCTGATAGCCATTTCTGGAACAATCGTCCTGAATTTATGAATTAACTGAGTGGTTTTTTCATGCGATGTACCGCGACGCATCGATTGTAAAATCTCATCATTGATGTGTTGCAGTGGAATATCGATATAATTGCAAATTTTTGGTTCGGATTTCATCACTTCCAAAACATCTTCTGGAAAACCAGTTGGAAAAGCATAATGCAAACGAATCCATTCAATTCCATCAATTTTGACTAATTCTTTTAACAAATCTGCTAAAGCGCGTTTATTGTAGATATCGAGTCCGTAAAAAGTTAAATCTTGGGCAATCAAAATAAGTTCCTTAACCCCTTTTGATGCTAATTTTTGGGTTTCAATAACCAAATTTTCTATCGGAGTAGAAACATGTTTTCCGCGCATCAATGGAATGGCACAAAAAGAACATGGACGATCACAACCTTCTGCAATTTTTAAATACGCATAATGTTTAGGTGTGGTAAGCAAACGTTCACCAACCAATTCGTGCTTATAATCTGCACGTAAGGCCTTCAACAAAAGTGGCAAATCATGCGTTCCAAAATATTGGTCAACATTGGGAATTTCTTTTTCTAAATCAGATTTATAACGCTCGCTTAAACAACCAGTTACAAAAACTTTATCAACCAAACCATTTTCTTTTTTATTGACAAAATGAAGAATGGTATTGATGGATTCTTCTTTGGCATCGCCTATAAATCCGCAGGTATTGATCACCACAATATTTCCCTCTTCTTTTTCATCTTCATGCACAACTTCTTTATTATTGGCTTTTAGTTGACCCATTAAAACCTCAGAATCGTACACATTTTTGGAACATCCTAAAGTAACAATGTTAATTTTATTTTTTTGGGCAGATTTTGTTCTCACAAATTATATTTTTTAAATTTTTGATTATTAAGCGGAATTGATTTTAGGAGAATTATTTTACAAGCATCATTCAAAAACTAAAATCTAATTATATTTGCGCAAAAGTACTTAATCCTTTTTAATTGAGTTTATGCAAACATTGATATCTCAAATTAAATCATCATCCTATAAAAAATATTTTTTACCATTGATGGTATTTGCATTTTTAATTTCTTGTGCTGATAAACAAATAAATACAGCACCAAATACTGCTATTTATTTCCCGCCAATTTCTGGAAATACATGGGAAACTGTGAGTTTACAAGAGCTTAACTGGAATCAAAATCAGGTGCAACCTTTACTCAATTTTTTACAAGAAAAAAACACCAAAGGGTTTATCATTTTATACAATGGAAAAATTGTGTTAGAAAATTATTTTAACGGTCATACCGCTACTACACCTTGGTATTGGGCAAGTGCCGGAAAAACACTTACAGCAACCATGACCGGAATTGCCGCAGAAAAAGGACTCATCAACCTCAATAATAAAGTTTCTGATTATTTGGGAAATGGATGGACGAGCGCGCCTTTAGCCAAAGAAAATTTGATTACTTCTAAACATTTATTGAGCATGAATTCTGGATTAGATGATAGTTTAGGAGACAATGTTTTGCCCTCCAATTTACAATATAAAGCTGATGTAGGCACTCGCTGGGCTTATCATAATGTATATGTAAAACTGCAAGATATTATTGAAAAAACATCAAAACAATCTTTTTCTAATTATTTTGATACGCATTTAAAAGATAAAATTGGGATGTCTGGTTTATGGATTCAAAATGGTGATTTTAGTATTTATTGGAGTAATACCAGGAGTATGGCGCGTTTCGGATTGTTGGCAATGAACAAAGGAAAATGGGATAAAACAGCTATTGTAAATGAAATTTATTTTAACAATTCGGTAAATACTTCACAAAATATCAATAAAGCTTATGGCTATTTGTGGTGGTTAAATGGCAAAACCAGCTATCTATTGCCACAATCTCAATTAGAGTTTCAGGGGAAATTAATACCGAGTGCGCCCGATGATTTATATGCGGCATTGGGAAAAAATGACCAAAAAATTTATGTAGTTCCAAGTAAAAAATTAGTCATTGTTAGAATGGGCGACAGTGCCGATGGAACCAATTTTGCACTTTCTAGTTTTGATGAATTACTTTGGCAAAGAATTAATTTGATTGTAAATTAAGCCGTTTGAGGTAATTATTAAAACCTTTATTTCAAATGTTTTTTGAATAATAAAACAAAAAAAATGATTAGAGAACCTTTTCTAACGATAATTATCTGGTAATTTTCTCACTTTTGTCAATTGTTCAAAAGCATATCCCAATTGTAAAAGTTGTTTTTCTTGAAATGATTTTGCAATAAAAGTCAAACTTGTTGGTTCTCCATTTTTAGTAAATCCCATCGGAATTGTTAAACAAGGATATTGAGCAACTGCCGCAAAACCAGCGTGATTGTTGTTGATAGATAAAACTGCATCCAACTGAAATTCATCCATCGGTGTATTGAAATAGGTGAGCCCGGCAGTTTTTAAATTTTGTTTTATTAGATTGAAACTTGAGGTTGAAGTGGTATCTTTTACAATTCCGACCAATAATTGTTGTTTGTAGGGCGCTCTTTTTAATGAATCTAAAAGATTAAAATTGACAATATCTTCCACATTTTTAAAATTTATTTTTTTATCGGCATCATTTTTAAGATAATGTGGCAAATCATTTTTCATATCGATATTTAACAAGGTTGAAAAATTGTTTAAGGTAATTTTAGGCGGGTCAAATTCAATTATTTCAGCACCCGCCTCTTTAATTTTTTGAACTGATTTTGCGTAAATAGAATCGCTAAGTAATGTTTTAAAAACACCCAATCTTTTACCTTTCAGTGTAGCAGAAGTTAAATCTTTTAAATAATCTGTATTTCTTACTACATTTTTTGTTACCAAATCTTCAGAGTCTTCACCGTTCATTGCGGCTAAAAAAATGGCATTGTCCATCACATTTTTAGTCATGGGTCCAGGCGTATCCAAAGTACTTGAAATAGGTACAATTCCGGTTCTACTCAACAAACCAACCGTTGGTTTTAATCCGACAACCGAATTTTTACTTGCTGGTGATAAAATAGAGCCCGAAGTTTCTGTTCCAACTGCTGCAACTGCGTAATTTGCGGCTACTACCACTCCACTTCCGGCACTTGAACCGCCGGTTTCGAATATTTTACGCCCGTACGGATTCAAGGTTTGTCCGCCCACAGCGCTGTATCCAACCGGACAGCCACTACAAAAATAATATGCCCATTCACTTAAATTTGCTTTTCCTAAAATTATGGCGTCGTTTTCTTTTAGTTTTTTAACGATAAAAGCATCTTCGGTATTTTTATTGTCAATCAATGCAAAAGCACCTGCAGTTGTTGGCATCTGATTGGTATTGATATTATCTTTTAATAAAATAGGCAAACCATACAAAGTGTATATGGTATTTTTGGGTCTATTGCTATCTTTTGCTTTAGCTTCTTTAATGATATTCGGATTTAAAGCAATAATAGTATGCAAAGCCAATTGATTGTCACTTTCAAATTTTCTGATTCTGTATAAATAAAATAAGGTGATTTTTTCATAGGTTAATTTTCCAGCTATCACATATTTTTGGATGGATGGAATATCTTGTTCCAAAATAAACGGCGCCCATTTTTGATAATCCTCTTCAGAAAAATAAGCTAAATCGTTTTCAAATGGTTTAAAAACTGCATTCATATCCAGATATTTAGACTGAATGAGCTTCAATTGCATTCTTTTGATGGCATGCTTTTGCTGTTCAGCAATTTCTGAGGTTTCATCATATTTTGCAAATACCACGGGTGATTGTTTCACTTTACAGGAAATCAACAGAAATAGTAAGGATGCTATAATTGCTATTTTTTGCATGGGTAATTTTTTAATAAAAATAGAAAATAAAAACAAAAAACCTCTTATATTTTTGAAAACATAAGAGGTTTTTTAAACTGATTATAAAATGAATCACTATTTAAAAAAGGAATCTACAAATTCTGTTTTATTAAATACTTGTAAATCTTCAATCCCTTCTCCTACTCCGATATATTTTACCGGAATTTGAAATTGATCAGATATTCCGATAACAACGCCACCTTTGGCTGTTCCATCTAATTTAGTAACTGCCAGCGCCGAAACTTCTGTTGCCAAGGTAAATTGTTTGGCTTGTTCAAAGGCATTTTGACCAGTAGATCCATCCAACACCAACAAAACTTCGTGTGGTGCATCGGGTACTACTTTTTTCATCACCATTTTAATTTTGGTCAATTCATGCATCAAATTAACTTTGTTATGAAGTCGGCCAGCGGTATCAATAATTACCACATCGGCATTTTGAGCTACTGCAGAATTTAAGGTATCATAAGCCACAGAAGCAGGATCACTGCCCATTTGCTGTTTTACTATTGGAATATCTACTCTTTGTGCCCAAACCTGAAGTTGCTCAATTGCGGCTGCTCTAAAAGTATCTGCGGCGCCTAAAATCACTTTTTTGCCACTTTTCTTAAATTGATACGCCAACTTGCCAATGGTGGTTGTTTTTCCAACGCCGTTTACACCAACAACCATAATTACATAAGGTTTGGTATTGATTGGAATTGAAAATTCTACTTCATCTTTGACATTTGTTTCAGAAAGTAATCCTGCAATTTCTGCTCTTAAGATTTGATTGAGTTCATTGGTTCCTATATATTTATCTTTTTGAACCCGAGCTTCTATTCTTTCAATTATTTTTAGGGTTGTATTTACGCCCACATCCGAAGAAATTAGAACGCCTTCTAATTCATCTAAAACCTCCTCATCAACGGTAGATTTTCCTGCAACAATTTTACTGATTTTTCCAAAAAAGGAAACTTTGGTCTTTTCTAAACCTTTGTCTAAGGTTTCTTTTTTTTCTTTCGAAAATATATTTTTAAATATGTTCATAATTTATAAAAATCTATTTCATTTGGTACAAATATAAAAAAGAAAAGCTACTTTCTTTAAAGGAAAGTAGCGCTAATATTATTGATAAAAATAGCTTATTTTTTAGCTAAATAAGCATCTACTTTTTCAGGAACCATAATCTCTTCCATAAAAGTGTAAGCACCTGTTTTAGGAGATCTTACCATTTTAATAGCTTTAGATAATCTTTTTGAGCTTGTTTGTAACGATGCTACTACTTTCTTTGCCATTTCCTAATCTATTTAATTTCTTTATGAACAGTTACTTTCTTCAAAATTGAATTGAATTTTTTCAACTCCATTCTGTCTGGTGTATTTTTTTTATTCTTTTTGGTAACATATCTTGATGTACCAGCTACACCAGATGTTTTGTGTTCTGTACACTCTAATATTACCTGTATTCTATTTCCTTTGCTCTTCTTTGCCATTACTTAATGCTTTTAATGCGATGTGTTGTTATTATTTTAAATAACCTTTCTCTTTTGCTTTTTTTAGAACCGCAGAGATTCCGTTTTTATTAATCGTTTTCAAAGCATTCGCTGAAACTTTTAATATAATCCACTTATCTTCTTCTGGAATATAAAAACGTTTTTTCATCAAATTGATATTGAACCTTCTTTTGGTTCTATTTACCGCATGAGAAACGCTGTTCCCAACCATTGCTTTTTTTCCTGTAAGTTCACAAACTCTAGACATCTTCTAAACAGTTTTATTATTCTCTTAAAATGAGGTGCAAATTAACGAATTTTTTAAAATACTCACAAACTATTTTCATTGTTTTTTAAAATTTCTTTTCTTAATAACTCAAACGCTTTATTTGTAGCTCTTTGAATCGTTTTTTCGCGTGTATTTCCAAAGTTAAATTCTTCAACTATTAAATTATTTGGTGTTGCAAGTGCTATAAATACTTGTCCAACTTCTTTGGTATCCTGTTCTGTTGACGGTCCGGCATTACCAGTTGTGGCAATAGCATAATCCGTTTTAAGATTATTTTTAATTCCTAATGCCATAGCTTTTGCCACTTCTGCACTAACTGGGCTGTAATTTTTGATCAGCGTAGCATCAACATTTAACATTTTTTCTTTTGCTTCGGATGAATATGCTACAACTCCTCCTTTAAAATATTGTGATGCGCCAGGAATTGCAGTTATCATTTTGGCAATATTACCACCCGTAACACTTTCTGCAACAGCTAAAGTAAGTTTGTTTTTAATGAAATAGTTTGCATTGTCTGCTTCAATAGTTTCTGATTCTTCACCAATATAGATATCTTTAATGATGGGTTTTAACAAATTAACCTGATAACTAACCTCCTTTAGCAACATTTTAAAATTGATTCCTTTGGCCGATAGGCGCAATCTTACCTTTCCAAAATTGGGCAAATACGCTAGTTTGATATGTAACGGAAGCTGAGATTCCCAATCTTTTAATAAATTTGCCAACATACTTTCTCCCATCCCGTAAGTACTCAAAGTTTTATGGATGATAAAAGGCAACTTAAATTCTTGTTGCAGTTTTGGAATAACCATTTGTGTCATCAATCCTTTCATTTCGGTTGGAACGCCTGGCAAAGAAATAATCACTTTGTTATTTTGATGAAACCACATTCCGGGCGCGGTGCCAAAATCATTTTGCAATACAACACATTTTGATGGTACAAATGCCTGCATCCTATTAACATCAGTAAAAGGATAATTAATTTTTTGAAACATTTGTATTATATGAAGTTCAACTTCTTCATTTAAAACTAACTCGTCTTCAAAATATGCTGTTAAAGTTAGCTTGGTAATATCGTCATTAGTTGGACCTAAACCACCTGTAATAATAACAATATCGACACGTTGTTCTGCATCTTTTAAAGCAGCTAAAATATGGTATTTATCATCTGAAATTGAGGTAATTTGATATACTGAAATTCCGATTTTATTTAATTCGATGGCTATCCAAGGTGAATTGGTATCGGTAATTTGCCCGATTAAAATTTCATCGCCTATGGTTATAATTTCAGCTAACATCTCTGTTGATTATTTTACGGTAATTTTAAATGCTTCTTTGCCGTTTAACATTCCGATTAATTCATCATTAGCAGTTACTTTTCCAACACCAGCTGGAGTTCCAGTAAAGATAATATCCCCTATTTTAAGGGTAAAAAACTGAGAAACGTAAGCAATTAATTCATCAATTTTCCACAACATTTCACCAGAATTTCCTTTTTGAACTTCCACTCCATTTTTCAACATCGAAAAATTGATGTTATTCACATCTTCAAAGTTTTTTTTCGGATAAAACTCACCTAAAACTGCACTGCCATCAAATGCTTTGGCTTTTTCCCAAGGCAATCCTTTTTCTTTGCATTTTGCTTGAATATCGCGGGCTGTAAAATCAATTCCCAACCCAATTTCATCATAATATTTATGGGCAAATTTTGTTTCGATGTGTTTACCAACTTTATTAATTTTTACTAAAACTTCCACTTCATAATGTATGTCATCAGAAAAAGTTGGAATCACAAAAGGAAAGTTTTTGAGCAAAATAGCAGAATCAGGTTTCATAAAAACCACCGGATCAGTAGGTCTTTCATTGGCTAATTCGTTGATGTGTTCGGTGTAATTCCGTCCGATACAAATTATTTTCATTGTTATTTAGAATTTAGAATTGAGTATTAAGAATTTAGATCGTAACTACAATCATATCATTTATTCTATTATTAAAAATTTGACAATAGCATATCCCAAAAATTTAATAGAGAAAAGGCCATAAATTAGTTGAAAAGAATTAAAAATATCAAACTTCAGAATTTAGCAAAAGTAAATCTCAATACTCAATACTCTTTTCTCAATACTATTTTATGGTAACCATTTCTTTTCAAAATTTGGTTTGCGTTTTTCTAAAAAGGCATCTCTGCCTTCTTTTGCTTCGTCTGTCATATAAGCTAAACGAGTTGCTTCTCCGGCAAAAACTTGTTGTCCGACCATACCATCATCGGTTAAATTCATGGCAAATTTCAACATTTTGATAGAAGTAGGCGATTTTGCTAATATTTCTTGTGCCCACTGAAAAGCAGTGTTTTCTAATTCATCATGCGGAATTACCGCATTGACCATTCCCATTTCAAAAGCTTCTTGTGCATTGTAATTTCTTCCTAAAAAGAAAATTTCGCGCGCTTTTTTCTGACCCACCATTTTGGCTAAATAAGCAGAACCATAGCCACCATCAAAACTGGTAACATCGGCATCGGTTTGCTTAAAAATCGCGTGTTCTTTACTTGCCAGGGTTAAATCGCAGACAACATGTAAACTGTGTCCGCCACCTACTGCCCAACCAGGAACCACCGCAATTACTGCCTTTGGCATAAAACGAATCAATCGTTGAACTTCTAAAATATTGAGTCGGTGCATACCGTCATCACCTACATAACCTTGATGTCCGCGTGCTTTTTGATCGCCACCGCTACAAAAAGAATAAACACCATCTTTTGGTGACGGCCCTTCTGCCGAAAGTAACACTACGCCGATTGAAGTATCTTCTTGCGCATCATAAAATGCTTGGTATAATTCGCTGGTAGTTTTAGGTCTGAAAGCATTTCTTACCTCAGGTCTGTTAAACGCAATACGAGCAACACCATCACACTTTTTATAGGTAATATCTTCAAATTCTTTTGCGGTTTTCCACTTGATTTCTGTCATAATATTTTAAATTAGATGATTCTAATTATTTACTTATTGAGTAAAATTCCATCTTCTCGGATGATAATTTTCTTCAGCTTAAACAATCCACCAACGGCGCTTTTAAACGATTTTTTACTCATTTCAAGTTCATGTTTTATGGCCTCTGGCGTACTTTTATCGGTCATTGGCAAAAATCCGTTGTGCGCTTTTATACGCTCTAAAACTTTTTCCATATTAAGATCGATGATGTTCTTAAACCCTTGTGGTTGTAGTGAAATATCAATTTTACCATCTTCACGAATCATTTTAATATATCCTTCCATTTTTTCACCTTCAATTAAAGGTTGAAAAATTTCATTTCGATAAATTAGACCTTCTTCAATTTCATTAATAAGCACCATAACTCCCAATCCGGAAGCTCTGCCAATTAAAATATTTACTTTATCGCCTACTTTTAGTTCCATTTATAGTGATTTAAAATATGATTTTAAAATTACGTCATTTTGTGCTCTTGGCGTAATGATTTCTAATAATTTTGGTTGATTTGAATCCGAATAAAAATCTGCTAAACAACTTTTTAATTTGGTTTCATTTTCAGCTTTTTGATATTCAAATCCGTACATTTTACATAAATGTTCTGCGTTTAATTGATGTGGTGTTTCAAAATAATCCAACACATTGGTTGAACTTGGACCCGGTAAAAATCTAAAAATTCCACCACCCTGATTGTTAATCAACATAATTCTGAAATTTTTAGGAATGTATTGATTCCACAAAGCTGTTTGATCGTAAAAAAAACTGACATCACCCGTTATAAAAACTGTTTGTTTATCATTCGAAAAAGCAGCGCCAATGGCGGTACTGGTAGAACCATCAATTCCACTCGTTCCTCTATTACAAAAAACTTTTACAGTTGGATTGATATCAAATAACTGTGCATAACGAATTACAGAACTGTTGGAAAGTTGTAACATACTTTGAGATGGCAAAGATTCCAACGCCATTTCAAAAACCTTTAAATCAGAAAAAACACATTTATTTAGATAATCCCAATGCGCATTGATACGGTGATTTTTTAGTTGTAACCAATCAGTTTGATAAGTGCTTTTTTGGGTTTTAGTCAAGAAAAAAAACTGACTAAAAAACAATTCTGGTGATATTTTAAAGTGATGATTTAAACAAAAATAAGTATCAGGAGCGCTATTTTTGCTGATATGCCAATGGTATTTTGGTGGATGATTTCGCAAAAATTCTTTCACTCTTTTAGAAACTACCATTCCGCCAAATGTGAGTAAAATTTCAGGTTTTAGAATTTCTAATTGTTGATTTTCTAATGGAAATATAATTTTATCAATACAATTGATAAACTTTAAATTGGAAACATTCGAAGAAACTTCTGTCAACACAATTACAGACTCATCTTTAACAAAATGGTTTAGTTGTGTTTGTATCAATTCTTTGGGAAAATTTTCTCCCAATAAAACCATTTTCTTAGCTGATGAATTCCAAATATTGGCAAATTCTAGCAGATTATCAACATTTAAAGGAATTTCATCAAGGATAGAATCAGTGATTTTCGAAATTTTGACAAAATTAAAATCTGCCATTTCTGAAACCAACTCATACAATGGATCCGAAAAAGGCACATTGATATGAATTGGCCCGTTTTGATTTATAGCCGTCTGAAAAGCTTTTTCTAACAATTCTTTATTAGACACCAAAAATTCATTACCTTCTACCAAATTAGCATTGTATAAAATGTGATTTGCAAATACATTTTCTTGTCGAATGGTTTGTCCATCGCCAATATCAATCATGTTTTTGGGACGGTCGGCCGAAATAA
>CAMTWE010000171.1:0-6351 GCA_947085395.1 uncultured Bacteroidota bacterium
GACCATTTTTGATTAATCGGGCGTTCTTCTTTAGGCAATTGAGCCACAGGAATAAGTTCTTTATCTAAAAAACCATCTTGTTGCAAATACACATTATGTTTCTGACTGTATGGGAAATACATCAATTCTGCCACTTGCAACCATTCTAATATTTCTGATTCAACCAAATTGGTTTTATCAATAATTCGATGGTAATCATTGGGGAATTTTTTATGAATTTTTTTGATGTTTTTAATGGCGTATTTGATACACCATTTCGCCAGTAAATTGGTATAAAAATTGTTGTTGATGTTGTTTTCGTACTCATTGGGCCCGGTAACTCCCAAAATAACATATTTGTTTTTATCAACAGAAAAATTAGCGCGTTGATGCCAAAAACGAGCAACCGCAATCATAACTTCCAAACCATTTTCGGCTACATATTGTAAATCATTGGTGTAGTTGAGATAGTTATAAATAGCGTAAATCATGGCGCCATTTCTATGGATTTCTTCAAAGGTAATTTCCCATTCATTATGGCATTCTTCACCGTTCATCGTAACCATTGGATACAATGCCGCGCCGTTTTTAAAGCCCAATTTTTCGGCATTTTCAATCGCTTTTTCTAGGTGATTGAATCGGTATTTCAACAAATTTCTGGCTACACTTTTATCTTTGGTACTCATAAAAAATGGGATGCAATAGGCCTCTGTATCCCAATAAGTGCTTCCGCCGTACTTTTCGCCGGTAAAACCTTTTGGGCCGATATTGAGTCGTGCATCTTCACCAGAATAGGTTTGATTAAGCTGAAAAATATTGAAACGGATGGCTTGTTGTGCTTTTAAATCGCCTTCAATTACAATATCAGAAGTTTCCCAAATTTTAGCCCAATCTTCTTGTTGAAATTTTAATAATTGATGAAATCCGATGGCAGCTATTTCATCAAAAAGTTTTTTATTTTGATGTATTAATTCATTTTTTTCATGATTCATAGACTGCACACAACTTCCATATTTGTAAATCGATATGGTTTCGTTTTGTTGAACAACCGATTGATAAGTGTAAATTATTTTTTTGGCTTCAATTTTTTTAGTGGCAGCTAAAGATATTTTCTGTTCATTTTTTTCGAAAGAAATTCGCATTCCGGTAGCTACATGAAAATCGGTTTTTAAAGTTTTAGAAACAATAAATGCCTGATTTTCATCTGCGACAGTTTCTAAAATTTCCCAAAATAATTCATCATAATTGGCATCTTCATTTTTGATTCCGGCATCAATATAAGGACTGAATTCAATTTTGGCATCCATATTTAACGGAGTAATGCTGTATTTTATAGCACCAATTTCATTGAAACGCAAACTTAAAAACCGCAGCGAATTTATTTTAACTGTTACATCATTTTCTAAAGTTGCAATAAAAGAACGCTGTAACCAACCTTCTTTCATATTGAGTTCTCGTTTAAAATCGGATACTTTGCAGTTGTTTAAATCGAGTTCTTCACCATTTATTTTGATATCGATTCCAATCCAATTGGGTGCATTTAACACTTTGGCAAAATATTCTGGATAGCCGTTTTTCCACCATCCAACGCGGGTTTTATCGGGGTAATAAATTCCGGCAATATAACTTCCTTGAAAAGTTTCACCGCTGTAATTTTCTTCAAAATTGGCACGTTGTCCCATGGCTCCGTTTCCAATACTAAAAATACTTTCTGAAGCGGTTACATTTTCGGCATTAAAACCTTCTTCAATAATTGACCACGCATTGGGTACTATATAATCCTGATTCATTCTTATTTTATTATCAATTTATCTATAAAATCATTTGTCAACATCGAGGTATTTTCCAACACAAAATCGGCCTCTTTTAAAATTTCTTTATTCCCAATTCCGATGCATAACATATTTGCAGCAATAGCCGCTTCAATTCCGGCAGTAGCATCTTCAATTACGATACATTCATCAGGATTTTTATTCATTAGTTTTGCGGCCATCAGAAAAACTTCTGGATCTGGTTTAGCAGTAGTAACTTCATTACCATCAACAATTACATCAAAATAGGAAGTAATATTTAAAGTATTTAAAATTAGTTTAGCATTTTTACTGGCAGAGCCCAAAGCAATTGAAATGCCTTGTTTTTTTAAGTGCTGTAACAAAGACATCATATTGGGCAATATTTCGCTATCATCCATTTTTTGGATGTAAGCAAGATATTCTTCATTTTTTTGATGCATGTATTGTTCCTTTTCTGAAGATGAAAGGGAAATATTTCCAATTTCTAATAATATTTCTAATGATTTTGCACGGCTCACACCTTTTAACAATTCATTTTGATCGTGTGTAAAATCAAATCCCAATTGATTGGCTAATTTTTTCCATGCTAAATAATGATATTTAGCGGTATCTACAATTACGCCATCCAAATCAAATATTATTGCTGTTTTATTCATCCGTATTATCTTTTACTCTTAGTGTTAAAATTCCGGCTAAAATCATGGCAAAACCACCTACAATTAAAGCATAAACAGGTTCTTGATTGAAGAATTGTTTAACAATAAATCCTAAAATAGTAGCGGCTACTAATTGAGGAATTACAATAAAAAAGTTAAAAACGCCCATAAAATATCCCATTTTTTTGGCAGGTAAAGCACCTGCTAACATGGCGTAAGGCATTGATAAAATACTTGCCCACGCAATACCAACTCCTACCATGGAAAGCAATAACATATTAGGATCTTTAATAAAATAGATGGATATCAATCCGACACCACCAAACATTAAAGCAACTAAATGGGTTATTTTTCTGCTGGTAAGTTTGGCAAAAACAGGCAATAAAAAAGCAACTAAAGCCGCAACTCCATTATAAACAGTAAAAAGTATTCCTACCCAATCTGCGCCTTCATTGTACAATTTTGAAGTAGTGTCATGAGTTCCGTAAACATGACCTGTAACCGCTTGAGTGGTATAAATCCACATAGAAAATAAGGCAAACCAAGAAAAGAATTGCACCCAAGCCAGTTGTTTCATGGTGGTAGGCATGTTTAATAAATCGGTGGTGATGGTTACAAAACTACTTTTGATATTTCTATTTCGGAGATAAGAAGCAAAAGAAAATAAAAGACCGGTTATTACGATACCTACAAATAAGATGTAGAGTTTTTTATCGAGATTTAATTGATTGATCAATACAATTCCTAGGAATCCTAAAATAATCATTCCAAAACCAATTTGGAGTTGTCTTTTTTCATCAATTGTTGGCGCATCTACTTCTTTAATTCCAACATTTTCGGCATCTTCAAAAGCTTCTAATTCTTCAGGCGTATATTCTTTTGATTTGATAACCGTCCAAATTACGGCAACAAAAAACACCAATGCACCGATATAAAATGACCATTTTACAGAGTCTGGTATAATTCCTTCAGGAGCTGTATTGCTAATTTCAAAAATATTGGTTAAAACCCACGGAAGTGAGGAGCCAATAACAGCGCCAATTCCAATGAAAAAACTTTGCATGGAAAAACCTAAAGTGCGCTGTTCTGAAGAAAGATTATCGCCTACAAAAGCTCTAAACGGTTCCATGGTAATGTTGATAGAAGCATCCATCATCCATAACATTCCTGCTGCAATCCATAACTCTGGTGAATTTGGCATAAAAATTAAAGCAATAGATGATAAAATGGCTCCTACTAAAAAGAAGGGTCTTCTTCTTCCGATTCGAGTCCATGTTCTATCGCTTAAAAAACCGACTATGGGTTGTACAATTAATCCGGTTACGGGAGCTGCAATCCATAAAATGGGAATATCTTCTACATTAGCTCCCAATGTTTCAAATATTCTAGAGGTGTTTGCATTTTGTAATGCAAATCCGAATTGGATTCCTAAGAAACCGAAACTCATGTTCCAAATTTCCCAAAAACTGAGGTTTCTTTTTTTCATCTGAAGATTTTTAATATTTTTTCAATTATGTTATCGATTTGAGTATTTTGTTAAATCTATCGTTTTGGTATTCAAAACTTATAATTTACCGATTTGATAAAAAAATTCCTATATCAAGAATTGTTTAAGTCAAAAAAGAAAACGATATCAAAACGAATAAATTAGAATACAAAATAACTGACAATCAAATGATTATCAATTTTATTTAAGTGAAGTGTACTTTTGTGAAAGTATTAATTACAGTGCAAATATAGTATATTTTTGATTTTATACGATATCAATAAGTTTTTTTGTTGAATTTCTGATTTTTAAATCCGTATCTATTACCATGGTTTGGAATGGAAAATCAGGATCTTTAGATTCAATTCTTTTGATTAAAAGCTCAATGGCTTTTTCGCCCATTTCGTAGCCATGTTGCGCTAATGTTGACAATGAAGGATTTGAAAATTGAGAAATATAACCATCTGTAAAGCCAATAAACGACATTTCATCGGGTATTTTAATCCCTTTTTCTTGCGCTAATTTCATGGCAGTTGCCGTATAAATTTCATTTACCGCAAAAATACCATCGGGGCAATCTGAAAGGTTGATTAATTGTTGAATTTGAGGTTTAAGTTCTTGTTTTTCATTTATCTGAATAATATAAGCTGGATTTATATTTATACCATAATCTTCGAGTGCTTTTAAAAATCCTTTTTTACGCTCCAATCCAACCGAAACATAATCTGGCGTGGTGATAATGGCAATTTTTTTACAGCCGGTTTTAATGAGGTATTCTGTGGCTTTGTAACCTCCTCCAAAATCATCAACAACTACTTTATCACAATTAATTTTTGGATGAACCCTATCAAACAATACCAAAGGAACTTCTTCTTTTAAGTCTTCAAAATGTCTAAAATCGGACAATTCTTGGGTTTCTTTAGCAATAGAAACTAAAAAGCCATCTACACTTCCGCCTGCTAACATTTCAATATTCAACACTTCTTTTTGATATGATTCATTAGAAAAACACACCATTACATTGTATCCTCGCTGATTTGCACCATGTTCAATGCCACTAATCACGGTAGAAAAAAAGTGATGCACAATTTCAGGAATAATCACCCCAATAACCATACTGCGCTGATTTCTGAGTCGCAACGCCAAACTATTGGGTTTGTAATTGTACATTTTAGCAAATGCTTTAACCTTATCTCGGGTATCTTGACTTATTTCGTAACTATCGCTCAGCGCTTTTGAAACGGTAGAGGTAGAAACGCCTAATTCTTTGGCTATTTTTTTTAAGGTGATTTTTGTTCCCATATTTTTACGCTAACTTTTACAAATATAGATGATTTTCATAAAGTTATTAACACGAAATCGTTTTAGTGCAACACTATTTAAGAATATGATAATATTTTCACATTTCTATTTCGTAATTTTAACAACGTGAAACGTGATACATTGAAAATGTATTAATTACAAATTTAAACATTATATTAATTAACCTAATATTCATGAGAAATTTTAGAACATTTTTATTGAGCATGCTATTATTAGTTCCGCTTAGTTTGTTTGCACAACGAACAATTAACGGAAAAGTAGTAGATAAAACTTCTGGAACAGAACTTCCTGGAGTAAATGTAATTCTTAAGGGAACTAAAAAAGGAGCCGTAACAGATTTTGATGGAAAATTTTCATTGGGAGATGTTAAAAACGGTGATGTTTTAGTCATCTCTTATGTAGGATATACAGCTACAGAAATAGTTGTTACCAACAATCAAAATTATAACATTTCTTTGGCAGAGAGCACTATGGCTTTAGAAGAAGTTGTTATAATTGGTTATGGACAAGTACGCAAAAAAGATGCAACCGGTTCTGTTACCACTATTGGTTCAGAAGACCTCAACAAAGGGCCCATTGTATCTGCCCAACAATTGCTTACTGGTAAATCTGCCGGAGTACAAATTACTTCTGAAGGCGGAGCACCTGGAGCTAATAGTACTATTAGAATTAGAGGAGGTTCTTCGCTAATTGCGACTAATGACCCACTTATTGTTATTGATGGAATTCCTGTAAATAATAATGGTGTTGCGGGTTTAAGCAACCCATTAAGTGTTGTCAATCCCAATGATATTGAAAGTTTTACTGTGTTAAAAGATGCTTCTGCTACTGCTATTTACGGATCAAGGGCATCAAATGGCGTTATTATCATCACCACCAAAAAAGGAAAAGCTACCGATGGTTTAAAAGTGAGCTACAATGGCAACTTTACCGTAGGAACCGTAGTTGATAAAATAGATGTTTTAAGTGCCGATGCTTTTAGACAATTGATAAATGACAAAGGTATTGCCGCTCAAAAACTTTTATTAGGCGTTGAAAATACCAATTGGCAAGATGAAATTTACCAAGCTGCTTTAGGAACCGATCATAATATAACCATGAATGGCAGTACTGA
>CAMTWE010000172.1:0-2547 GCA_947085395.1 uncultured Bacteroidota bacterium
TCTTTAGTAGAAAATGGTGAAAAAATGCCAAAAATTGTTGCAGGTAGATACGGACTTTCTTCTAAAGAATTTACGCCAGCCATGGTAAAAGCTATTTATGAAGAGATGGGTCAAGAAAAACCAAAAAATCACTTTACAATTGGTATTAATGATGATGTTACTCATAGAAGTATTCCATTTGATCCAAGTTTTAAAACTGATTTATCAACCATTAATTGCATGTTCTACGGATTAGGTTCTGACGGAACAGTAGGAGCAAACAAAAACTCTATCAAAATAATTGGTGAAGAAACCGAAAATTTTGTACAAGGATATTTTGTTTATGACTCTAAAAAAGCAGGAGCGATGACTATTTCGCATTTGCGTTTTGGTCCAAAAGATATCTATTCATCTTATTTAATTACCAATGCAGATTTTATTGCTTGTCATCAATATAATTTTGTTGAGAAATTTAATCTGATTAAAAATATCAAACAAAAAGGAACATTCCTGTTAAATTCACCTTTTTCTAAAGACGAAGTTTGGGATTATTTACCAAAAGAATTCCAAGAACAAATTATTGAAAAAGAAGTTGAGTTTTATGTAATTGATGCAACAAAAGTAGCTTTAGACTCCAATTTAGGAAAACGTACCAATACCATTTTACAAACTTGTTTCTTTGCTATTTCTGGTGTTTTACCGAAAGATGAAGCAATCGAAAAAATTAAAGGAGCCATTGTAAAAACATATTCACATAAAGGTGATAAAGTAGTTCAGATGAACTTCCAAGCTGTTGATAATTCTTTAGCCAATCTTCAAAAAGTTGATTATCCTAAAAATGTTACCAACAACAGAAGTTTCAAATCTGTTATGACTGCTGATGCGCCTAAATTTGTTGCTGATATTTTAGGAACTATTTTAGAAGGTAAAGGAGATGGACTTCCTGTAAGTGCTTTTAGAGCAGACGGAACTTTCCCAACAGGAACAGCAAAATACGAAAAAAGAGGTATCGCAGATTTCATTCCAACTTGGGATGATACCAGTTTGTGTACACAATGTAATAAGTGTGTGGCAATTTGTCCACATGCTGCAATTCGTTCTAAAGTAGTAACAAACGATATTTTGGCAAATGCTCCAGTATCTTTACAAAGTGTTGGTGCTAAAGGTCGTCCTTTTGATACTGCAACAGAATCATATATCTTACAAGTTTCTCCAGAAGATTGTACAGGTTGTATTCTTTGCGTTGCCGTTTGTCCTGCTGAAAGCAAAGAAGTTGAAAACTTCAAAGCAATTAACATGACAGATAAACGAAGTGTTGAAGTAAATGAAAATACAAATTGGGATTATTTTATTAATTTACCCGATTATGACAGAACTAAATTAGCCGTTGGAACTGTAAAAGGTTCACAATTCTTAGAGCCATTATTTGAGTTCTCTGGTGCATGTTCTGGTTGTGGAGAAACACCTTATTTAAAATTGTTAACACAATTATACGGAGATAGCATGCTAATTGCCAATGCAACCGGTTGTTCTTCTATTTTTGGTGGAAACTTACCAACCACACCTTATACTACTAATAAAGATGGTAGAGGTCCAGCTTGGGCAAACTCTTTATTTGAAGACAATGCAGAGTTTGGTTTAGGAATGAGATTTGCACTTACTAAAAAACAAGAAGTTGCTGTTAATTTATTAAAAGATATTGAAAATGAATTAGGTAGCGAAATTGTAGAAGAAATTCTTTCAAATACTGAAAGTGATGAAACTTTAAGAGCTTCAAAAGATATTTCAATTAAAAAATTGAAAAAACAATTAGAAACTTTAGAATCTAAAGGTGCCAAAGAATTGTTACAATATGCAGATAATCTTAGAAATAAATCTGTTTGGATTGTTGGTGGTGATGGTTGGGCTTATGATATTGGGTTTGGAGGTTTAGACCACGCTTTAGCATCTGGAGAAAATATCAATATTTTAGTATTAGATACAGAAGTTTATTCAAATACTGGTGGTCAAGCTTCAAAATCTACTCCAATGGGCGCAAGTGCTAAATTTGCGATCGGAGGAAAAGTATCCCCTAAGAAAAGTTTGGCTTTACAAGCTATTTCATATGGAAATGTTTATGTTGCACAAATAGCCATGGGAGCAAAAGACTTACAAACGCTTAAAGCATTTGAAGAAGCTGCTGCTTATTCTGGACCATCATTAATTATTGCATACTCACATTGTATTGAGCATGGTTATGATATGGGTGATGGAGCTGCGCATCAAGAATTAGCGGTATCAACAGGTTACTGGCCATTATTCAGATTTAATCCGGAAAATCCAAAAGGAAAACGTTTTAAATTAGATTCCAAAACACCTACCACACCAATTAGTGATATGATGTACAAAGAAGCTCGTTTTACAAGAGTTGTAGCAGAAAATAAAGAGTTAGGTGATAAACTGTTAATCAATGCTCAAGAAATTGTTGACTTGACTTGGGAACGTTTAGAACTTTATCAAAGTTTATAATTAATAAATAAGCGTTAGGCAAATTTTTGCCTAACGCTTTTAATAATGCGTTTTAAAAAA